>CAJGEA010000042.1 GCA_904502015.1 uncultured Clostridia bacterium
CAAAAAGGGTTCTGGACTCCCCAAAACCTTAAAAAACATATATTTCAAAACGCTCTTTTAAATATATTTTTTGAAGGTTCTTGAGGGGGTTCGGGGGAACTTCTTGCAAGAAGTTCCCCCGGCGTTCTCCCCGATAAACCCCAATTTGCGAATCGCTTTTATGTAATCCGTATTCAGTATAGCATGTCGACGGTGAGAAATCAAGTACTCTGCAAAAAAATCCCCTCTGCCGTGGCAGAGGGGATTTGGATGACGATGGGATCTGATAGATCAGATGGTGCGGACACGGATGGTGTCTTCCAGAGCCGCGATCTTCTCAACAGCGGCGGCGGACACGCTGCCGGTCACGTCGAAGATGGTGTAGGCGGCGTTGCCGCGGGACTTGTTGGTCATGTTCTCAATGTTCAGACCCTCGTCGGCCATAGCGCCCGTGAGCTGGGTCAGGATACCGGGCACGTTCTTGTGCAGTACGCACACGCGGACGTCGCCCGAGCGAGGCATGGACACGGCGGGGAAGTTGACGCTGTTCTTGATGTTACCGTTTGCGAGGTAATCGTCCAGCTGCTGAGCTGCCATAACGGCGCAGTTGTCCTCGGACTCCTCGGTGGAAGCGCCCAGGTGGGGGATCAGAATCGCGCCCTTGACACCGATCAGCTCGGTGGTAGCGAAGTCGGTGACGTAGCGGGAAACCTTGCCCGATGCGAGAGCCTCGATCATGTCGGCAGACTTAACGAGGGAGTCGCGGGAGAGGTTGATGATCTTGACGCCGTCCTTCATCAGGGCAAGAGTATCCTTGTTGATCATGCCCTTGGTGTCAGCGGTAGCGGGAACGTGGATGGTAATGTAGTCAGCCGCCTTGTAAACGTCCTCGTAGGTAGCGGCGTGGGTGATGTTGTGGTTGAGGTTCCATGCGGCATCGACAGACAGGTAGGGGTCGCAGCCGACGACCTTCATGCCCAGACGAACGGCGATGTTGGCAACCAGACCGCCGATAGCGCCCAGACCGATGACACCGAGGGTCTTGCCCTTGATCTCACAGCCGGCAAACTTGGACTTGCCCTTCTCAACCGTCTTGGCGGCGTTTTCGTCGTCCTTCAGAGTCTTGACCCAGTCGATACCCTCAACGATGTCGCGGGAAGCGAGCAGGAGGGCGCAAACGGCCAGCTCCTTTACGCCGTTGGCGTTGGCGCCGGGGGTGTTGAATACCACGATACCCTCGTCGGTACACTTGTCAAGGGGAATGTTGTTGACACCGGCACCTGCACGGGCGATGGCAAGCAGCTCGGGGTTGAAGTCCATCTCCAGCATATTGGCGGAGCGAACCATGATGCCCTCGGGCGCGGCTACGTCCTCGCCGATGTTGTAGACGGCAGGGTCGAGATTGTCGGTGCCGACCTTGGCGATCTTGTTGAGAAGCTGAATGTTTTTCATAGCAGTAACCTCAATACATATCAAATATTTGTTTATAAAAGTTCTTGAAGGGGTATGGGGGAACTTCTTTCAAGAAGTTCCCCCATCGTAATCTTTACGCCTTGGGGTTCTCCTCGGCGAACTTCTTCATGAAGGCAACGAGTGCCTCAACGCCCTCGTAGGGCATCGCGTTG
This sequence comes from uncultured Clostridia bacterium, assembly GCA_904502015.1. Classification (GTDB taxonomy): domain Bacteria; phylum Bacillota; class Clostridia; order Oscillospirales; family CAG-272; genus CAMEON01. Next base: position 1,605 of record CAJGEA010000042.1, read on the forward strand.
TAGATGGAGGCGCGCATACCGCCGACCGAGCGGTGGCCCTTGAGGTTCTTCATGCCTGCCTTAGCGGCCTCGGAGGCGAACTTCTTGTCGAGATCGGCATTGCCGGTGACGAAGGTCGCGTTCATGAGGGAACGGGAGTTGGGCTTGACGGGGGCTACGTAGTAGTCCTGGCTGTCGAGGTAATCGTAGAGCAGAGCCGCCTTCTTGACGTTCTTCTCCTTCATAGCCTCAAGACCGCCCATGTCGAGCAGCCACTCGCAAACCAGACCCAGCATGTAGATGGTGTAGCAGGGAGGGGTGTTATACATGGAGTCGTTCTCGGCCATGGTCTTCCACTCCAGCATGGTGGGCATCTTCTCCTCGGCGTAGTCGAGCAGATCCTCGCGGACGATGACCACGGTCACGCCTGCGGGAGCCATGTTCTTCTGCGCGCCTGCGTAGATCACGCCGAACTTGGACACGTCCACGGGCTCGGAGAGGATGCAGGAGGACATATCGGCCACCAGCGGAACGTCGCCCGTGTCGGGGATGTAGCCGAACTTGGTGCCGTAGATGGTGTTATTGAAGCACATATGGACGTAGGCGGCGTCGGGACGGATCATGTCCTTCGTGACCTCGGGAACGTGGTCGAAGTTGTCGTCCTTGGTGGTAGCGACGCACTTGACATCGTAGCCCAGCTTCTGCGCCTCCTTGTAGGCCTTGCCCGAGAACTGACCGGAAACGATGTAGTCAGCCTTGCCGGTGCGGCCGATGAGGTTGAGGGGGATAGCGGCGAACTGGGTGGAAGCACCGCCCTGCAGGAACAGCACCTTGTAGTTGTCGGGGATGTTCATGAGCTTGCGCAGGTCTGCCTCAGTCTTCTGAATGATGGCTTCGTAATCCGGAGATCGGTGACTCATCTCCATGACCGACATACCGGACTCGCCGTAGCAGACCATCTCGGCTGCGGCTCTCTCAAGCACGGGGACGGGCAGCATAGAAGGGCCTGCCGAAAAGTTAAATACTCTGTTCATAACTGTAACCTCCGAATGAAATCAAAAAATATTGCCCATGGCGAGAATCGCCATGGGCTCGGTAACCGACGAATGCGATTTGACACTATTATATAGCATATGCAAGTTAATGTCAAGTGATTTTGCAAAAATTATTTAATTTTTTGCACGAATGGCTTTTTTGTTACCAATATATGATGTTTAGGGGATGTAAAGTTGCAAAATTGATGCGAAAATCCTGCGCTTTTGTGCATTTTGACAACTGTATACGCACCGGGCAAAGCCGCTCGCTTTTTGTCGGGGGGCGTGGGCTTACGGTTTAGTCCTTGACGCAGATCAGCTCGCGGGCGTAGGGCAGGGAGAGGATCCAGTCACAGAGGACGTGCCACTCGGCAAGCTTGTGGCTTTTGCGGGCGTAGTAGATGTTGATCAGATTTTCATAATTGAGAGTCACGGTTCTCATCTGGTTGTAGGAGGAGGGAAGCATCTGGATCATGTTATGCCATGGCTGGCGGTCGGTCTTGTCGGCGAGGAATTTCCCGCGCTCGGATTCCAGATAGGCAATGGTGGCGTCCAGCATGGCCAGCCCGTCCTCGTCCAGACGGTCGTGGGAGAAGTCGTCCCGCTCGAATGCCTTGGCGTGGATTTTGTGCATGGTGGAGGTGGAGTTGGCGACGGTGCCCACCTTGTAGGTGTCAAATTCCTTCCACCAGTACAGGGGGGCGGTGATGTCCACCGATACGAAGATCTGGCGCAGGAACTTGCGGTGGTCGCTGCCCGCGTGGGCCAGACGAACGGCGAGATCGAGGTCGTTGGGGCCAAGCACGTAGCGGCCGTCCTCGGCGTAGGTGCTGTCCGAGCGGTCCCAGCTATTCATGGGATTGCGCGCGCCGCGGATGGCGTTCTCAAGGTTCATGACCGATGTGCGTTCTGTTTTCAGCATGGCGTGCCTCCGTTTTGGTTGATGGAAATCAGTTTTCCTTGGGCTCGTCGAGGTAGGGGGTGACGTCGATCTTGGAAAGCTCTGACGCGGGGATCTTGCCCTTGGTGCGCTCGAAGTACTGGATATTGTTGCGCAGCATGAAGGTAAACTGGTTGTTCGGGGTTCTGCCCTCGGCCTCAGATACGTAGATCAGCTTGCGGATCAGCTCGTCCGAGAGGCGGACGGGAACGGTGTAGTTGGGCTTCATAACGGCTCCTTCTCAGGGTATGTATCAGCGAGACACGGCGGTCACGACGGTGGCGTGGTTGTAGTAGTGCAGGATGTGCAGGGCCTTGGCGGTTGCCTCGAAGTATACGACGCAGGTATCGCCGTCCTTCTCAAACACGGCGTAGTAACGGTCGGGTGCGGTCACGGAGGAGTGGAACAGGTAGGTCTTCTTGATGCCCATAGCGTCCAGCTTGGCCTGCGTATCGGCGGTAACGGGGGCAATCTCCTTCATGTCCTTGATGGTCAGCTCCAGCACCTGCTTGCGGCGTCTGCTGCCGTAGATGCGGGTGAAGGACATGATACCCGAGGTCATGGAGTACTCCAGCTCCACGTTAAACTGCTTCCAGAAGTACAGCACGAGGGGAAGCAGCGCGACGGGAAGGATGGCGAGAGCGGCAAAGATGCTCAGGGCGATGACAACGTAGGTGGTGATGATGAGCAGGATCACGCCGCGACCGATGATCTTCCGAGTCTTGGCTTTGCCCTCAGATTTTTCGTCAACGACGAATTCATAGGTGTTTTGTTCGTTCATGGTGTGCCTCTTTTCTAATGGATTTCCCCCATTATACCACAAGTTGGCGCGTTTTGCAATCCTTCTTTTTCAAATTCAAAGTTTTTTTGCAATTTGTACGGAAGAAATTTGCAAAAATCCTCGTTTGGCTATTGCATAGTCGGGGAAATTGTAGTATAATATAATGGAGCATATATCCAAAGGAGGACTTTTACTATGAAGGCAGTCATTACCGTAACGGGAAAGGACAGCGTGGGCATCATTGCCAAGGTGGCAACCGCCTGCGCCGACAACGGTGCCAACATCGTGGATATTTCCCAGAGCGTTCTGCAGGATTATTTTGCCATGATTATGCTGGCAGATATTGATACGTTGACGGTGGAATTCTCGGCATTCGTGGACAAGCTGGCGGCGTTGGGCCGTGAGCACGGTCTGGAGATCCACACCATGCACGAAGACATTTTCAACACCATGCACCATATCTGAAAGGCACGTCATGATTGAAACGAAAGACATACTTGAAACCATACAGATGATCCGTCAGGAGAATCTGGATATCCGCACCATCACCATGGGCATCTCGCTGTTCGATTGCGTCAGCGACGATGCCGACCGCCTCTGCGACAAGATCTACGACAAGATCACCCGCACGGCGGAGCATCTCGTGGAAACGGGTTGCGACATTGAGAAGAAATACGGCATTCCGATCGTCAACAAGCGCGTATCGGTTACCCCCGTTTCCCTCGTGGGCGGCAATATGTCCCCCGACGGGTTCCTTAAAATTGCCCATACTCTTCAGCGTGCGGCAGATACCGTGGGCGTCAACTTCATCGGCGGCTACTCGGCGCTGGTGCATAAGGGTATGACGCAGGGCGACCGCAACCTCATCTCGGTCATTCCCGAGGCGCTGGCTGAAACCCAGTTGGTCTGCTCCTCGGTCAACGTGGCCAGCACCAAGGCGGGCATCAACATGGATGCCATCCGTCTGATGGGTTCTACCATCAAGCGTGCCGCCGCGCTGACCGCCGACCGCAACTCCATCGGCTGTGCCAAGCTGGTGGTGTTCGCCAACGTGCCTGAGGATAACCCCTTTATGGCAGGCGCGTTCCACGGCGTCGGTGAGCCCGATACCGTCATCAACGTAGGCGTTTCAGGCCCCGGTGTGGTCAGCTCCGCCATTGCCCGCGCAGGCGATTGCGACCTCTCGGCACTGGCCGACCTCATTAAGAAGACCGCGTTCAAGATCACCCGCGTCGGTCAGCTCGTGGCCTCCGAGGCCGCAGACCGTCTGGGCGTTCCCTTCGGCATCATCGACCTCTCCCTTGCCCCCACCCCCGCCGTTGGCGACTCGGTGGCACTCATTCTGGAGAATATGGGCCTGGAGTCGGTCGGTGCGCACGGTACCACCGCTTGCCTTGCCATGCTCAACGATGCCGTCAAGAAGGGCGGCGTGATGGCATCCAGCCACGTGGGCGGTCTGTCGGGCGCGTTCATTCCCGTGTCTGAGGATGCCGGCATGATCACCGCCGTTCGCAACGGTGCGCTCTCCATCGAGAAGCTGGAGGCTATGACCGCCGTTTGCTCGGTGGGGCTGGATATGATTGCCGTTCCCGGTGACACCACCGAGGAGGTCATCTGCGGTCTGATCGCTGACGAAATCTCCATCGGCGTGGTGAACACCAAGACCACCGCTGTCCGTGTCATTCCTGCCGTCGGTAAGACGGTTGGTGACGAGGTGGATTTCGGAGGACTCCTGGGCTCGGCTCCCATCATGCCCCTGCGCCCCTACTCGCCCGCCAAGTTCATTCACCGTGGCGGACGTATCCCCGCACCCATCCACAGCCTTAAGAACTGAGCCCGCACCGTTTGGTGAGAAATAGTATATTATATATAGAAAGGAAACTAAGTTATGAGGATTTTTAAGGTACTGTCGGTTTTCGCCACCGTTAGCGAGAAGATCGTGGACGCCTTTGAAACCGTGGTCGATTTTGCCGATCACGTCATCCACCGCAAGGAGTACGAGCGCCGCGCTAAGGCTCGCAAGCGCTTCTGGACCATCCTGCTTTCCGTCGCGGGCGGTATTCTCGTGGTTCTGTTCTTCCCCTACCGCGTGATCGTCAAGAAGAACGGCGACTTTGAGTTCCGCAGCCTGATGCTCCGCGTGTACCGCCGCACCGAGGAATACGACATTCCCGAGGGTGGCTCCGAGGAGTTCGACATCGAGGGCGTGGCTGACGCCGATGAGGGCGACCTCGTCATCGAGTAATGGCCGACCTCAGCAATATCACTGTCCCCGCGCTGGCGTACCTCGGTGACTGCGTGATCGAGAAGTGCGTGCGTACCTATCTGGTGCTGGAGAGAGGACTGTCTACGTCGGCACGCCTCAACCGCGCGGCGCTGGATTTCGTGCGCGCATCGGCGCAGTCGGAGGCTATGAACTACATTGAGCCCGTTCTGACCGAGGACGAGAGTAACTACTACCGCCGCGGCCGCAATACGGGACATACCAACGTGCCAAAGAGCGCATCGGTGAGCGAATACCGCCGCGCCACGGGCATGGAAGTGCTGTTCGGCTACCTGTCCCTCTCGGGTCGGGAGGCGCGCATTGACGAGCTGTTCCGTATCGGTTACCGGCTGGATGTGGCAAATCAAGAAGAAAATCCTGCCGGGGTACAAAAATAAAATGGCTTTTGGGATAATTACCCTCTCACCCGCTTTGCGGGAGCTCTCCCGAGGGGAGAGCCTTAATAGGCCTCTCCTTTTGGGAGAGGTGGCGCGCCGAGAGCGCGACGGAGAGGGCGTTCCGCCAATCAACCCGCTACACAACAAGATTCATAAAGGAGATAGATCCCATGGATTACCCGCGTGTAAAGCTCACCGTCGCTCAGGTGCCTGACGGAGAGCCGATTGAACTTGGCACCATTACCGTCGAGCTTCGTCCCGACAAAGCCCCCAAGACCGTGGAAAATTTCCTCGGACTCGTGCGCGAAGGCTTTTACGATGGGCTCATTTTCCACCGCGTCATCAAGGGATTCATGATCCAGGGCGGCGGTATGACCCCCGACTTTTCCGAGAAACGTTGCAAATCCATTCGCGGTGAGTTCATCGCTAACGGATTTATGGGCAACGATCTCAAGCATAAGCGCGGTACGCTGTCTATGGCCCGTACCAACGTACCCGATTCGGCGTCCTCACAGTTCTTTATCATGCACGAGGATGCCCCCCACCTGGATGCCCAGTACGCTGCCTTTGGTCAGGTAGTCGAGGGTATGGACGTGGTGGATAAGATCGCGGGCTGTAAGACGGGCCGCTATGGCTACTATTCCGACGTTCCCCGTGTGTGCATGATGATCGCCCATGCCGAGATCGTGGAGTAACAAGAAAACAACAAAGTATACTATATAAGGAGAAAATATATCATGAAGAAGAAACAGCAAAGTACATCCAAGCTCGTGGTAATTGCCGCCGCCGCGGGCGCGTTGGCCGCAGGTGCGGTCATTGCCGCGCAGAGCGCCATCAAGTCCGAGAAGGGTCAGGCAGGCATTGCCGCCGTTAAGACCAAGGCAGGCGAGGTCAAGGACACTGCCGTAACCAAGGCAACTGCCATCAAGGACGCCGCCGTAACCAAGGCAACCGCCGCTACCGCCGCCGTCAAGGGCGCCGCTACCGGTGCCGTATCCAAGGTGAAGGATATGTTTTCCAAGACTGTGATCGACGCTGAGGATTGCGCCGATTTCGCGGATGACGAGGTCGCTGAGGCGGTCGAGGAGATCGTCATTGACGAGACGACCGAGACGGCTGACGCCGAGTAATCAAAACGAGGGCGGGTTGCGCGGTTGCGGGCCCGCCTTTGCATTACGAAATGGAGTGAACGTATGAAGATTGTCGTATTGGACGCCGCGACACTGGGTTCTGACCTCTCGCTCGCGCCGCTGGATCGGTTGGGAGAGGTTACGGTGTGGGAGAACACCGCCCCCCACGAGATCCGCGGCCGCATCGAGGGCAAGGACGTGGTGATTCTCAATAAGATCAGGATCGGGGAGGCGCAGTTACCCGAGGGGGATGGCGCGCCCAAGCTCATTTGCGTGGCAGCCACGGGATTTGATAACATTGATCTGGACGCCTGCCGCCGCCGCGGCGTGGGTGTAGCCAACGTACGGGGCTATTCCTCGAACAGCGTGGCGCAGGTGACCGTGGGACTGGTGCTGGATCTGGTCTGCCGTCTGCCCGATTACTGCGCTTTTGTGGCGGACGGTTCGTACAGCCATAGCGGATGTGCCAACCGTCTCGTACCTACCTACCACGAGATCGCGGGCATGACCTGGGGCATCGTGGGTGCGGGCAAGATCGGCTCGCGCGTGGCCGACGTGGCGCGCGCCTTCGGATGCCGCGTGCTGACCTGCCGCCGCCATCCCGATGGGGAGAGCGTGGATCTTGATACCGTGTGCCGTGAGGCGGACATCATCACGGTGCATACCCCCCTGACCCCCGAAACACGGGGTATGATCGGGGAGCGCGAGATCGCCATGATGAAGGACGGAGTGATTCTCGTCAACATGGCGCGCGGGGCTGTGACCGATGAGGCGGCACTCTCTGAGGCCGTGGTCAGCGGCAAGCTGGGCGGACTCGGCGCGGACGTGTATAGCGTTGAGCCCTTTGGGGAGGATCACCCCTTCTATGCCATCCGTCATCACGAGCGGGTTGCCCTCACCCCCCACATGTCGTGGGGCGCGTACGAGGCGCGGGCGCGTTGCCTCGATGAGATGATCCTCAATGCTGAGGCCTATGCCCGTGGCGAGTTGCGTAATCGCGTGGACGTTGAGTAATTGATTGGTATAAATTCCAAAAAAGCAAAACAAACGGTTGAGAAATCAACCGTTTGTTTTGCTTTTTAGAGATAACGGTGTCGCAGACCGAAGCTGACCGCGTAGCTTGCGGCGTAGGTTTCGGGTACGCAAAGGATGGTCAGGGTGGGGCAGTTGTCAAACGCCGCGTAGTCAATGCGGGTGACCGACGAGGGGATGGTCACGCTTTCCAGCGAGTAACAGCCGTAGAAGGCGAACCAGCCGATGGCGGTCACAGTGTTGGGGATGCTGACTGTGATCACGCTTGCGTTGGTGAAGGCGTTGTCGGCGATGCGGGTCACGGGGTATCCCTCGATCTCGGGGGGGATGACCACGTTGCGACTTTGACCAAGGTACTGGCAGATCACGGCCTCGCCGTCCTCCACGGTGTAGCGGAAGGACATTTCCTCGGGCTCGGGGGCTTCGGTTTCGGTCGTGTACTCGGTGTCGGTGCTTGTATCGGGAGTGGGCTCGGGACGTCCCGACGTGGGCACGTCGCTCTCGTCTTTACCTGAGGATAGATTGGCCAGCTCCTTTTCCAGCACCTCCAGTCTTGACTCGTATTCCAGACGCGCTATGTAGTTGTCCTGCTTTTCGTCCAACAGCTTTTCCTCCAGATCGGCGATCATGCTCTCGTAGAAGGTGCGCAGGGAATCGTCCGCGGGATCGGTCGTGGGCTGTGTTTCGCTCCCGCCCGCGGTTTGCGTCTGTGTGTCGCTCGGTGGCTTTTGGTTGTCGCCGCAGGCAGGCAGTTGGGTGCCAATAACAATACACAGGCACAGGAGCAGGAGTGCCGAGACGGTGTAGAGCAGGCTTTTTTGGGGAACGGGGAGCGCGATTCGTTTCATTTCATTCATTCCTCCTTTTTGACCGCGCACGGTGTGGGCGGCTATTCTTTTTGGGTTACGGTCAGCATATCACACGCCGTTTGCAAGGACAAGCCTTTTTTGTCGCTCGCACGGAAAAATCGTTCGATCCGTTGCGGGGGCATACGCCCCGTGACGGGCTTTTTTGCGTTCCTTCGCTGAAACGGAACACGAAATCCGCCGTCCCATGGCGTCAGACCACGAAACGGCGGATGCATATTTTTTAATGGAAGGTGCTTGCGGGAGGTCAACTCAGCTTGGATTGGAAAGCCACCGCTTTGCCGAGGATGCGGATGGAGCGCAGCTCCTCTCCGACAAATTCCAGCGGCTCGTAGTCGGGGTTTTCGGGGGCAAGCACAAGACGTTTCTCGTCGGGGTAATAGAACACCCGCTTGAGGGTGGCCTCGTTGTCCACGATGACGGCGGCGATCTCGCCGTTGTTGACCATCTCGGCTTGGCGGATAAACACCTCGTCCCCGTCAAAGATGCGCGCGCCGATCATACTGTCGCCCTTGGCGGTCAGGCAGAAGTCGGCGTGGGCATCGGCGGCGGTGACGTATCCGCCGTCGTTGTCCTGCTCGGCGATAATGGGCTGACCGCAGGCGATTTCACCCAGCACGGGGTAGCGGAGGAGGTGAAGGGGGGAGAGATTTTCGAGAAAGGGCAGGGCGACCGTATCCCGAGCGGGTGTGTTGGCGGGGAGCATGGGCACGTCCTTGCCCAAAAGCCAGCCCTCGGATACACCCAGCACGGCGGCGAGGGACAGAACGGCGTCGGTCTTGGGGACGTAGATGCCGTGCAGATATTGGCTGATGCGGGCCTTGCTGACGCCGCTTTCGGCGGCAAGTGCCGTGGCGCGGATGCCGCGCAGATCCATCGCCTCTCGCAGGCGTGTTTTGAAATCATTCATGGCAATGGTTCCTTTCATTTGCAAGGGAATGTAAATTTGGATTTGTCGGCCACCAGCGGGTGCCTGCGGCACGGCTCTGGCTCGGGGTTGGGTATCGCGCGCCTAACATTTCACCCGAGGGGATGGTTTTTTAAAAATTTGGATTTATCGGTGCCTGCGGCACGGCTCTGGCTCGGGGTTGGGTATCGCGCGCCTAACATTTCACCCGAGGGGATGGTTTTTTAAAAATTTGGATTTATCGGTGCCTGCGGCACGGCTTTGGCTCGGGGATGGGTAGCATAAATCCATCCATCTCACCCGATGGGATGCCCTGCGGGCGGTACATTCAAATTTGGATTTGTCGGTGGGTTTGATACCCAAGCCTTAACGGGTCATTCTGAGCGTCGCGGTGCAAAGCACCGCAAGTCGAAGAATCTCTTTACCCAAGCGTGATCCTTCGACTCCACCGCGTTGCGGTGTCGCTCAGGATGACTCTCTTGAGGAGGGTTTTCAAATTTGGATTTATCGGGCACCTGCGGTGCGGCTTTGGATCGGGGATGGATTTCCTGAATCCACCCGTCTCACACGATGGGATGGTTTCTTCAAATTTGGATTTATCGAACGGTTTATAATAACCCATGGTAGGGGCGCACTGTGTGCGCCCGCGGGCGATCGCAGATCGCCCCTACGACATAGAGGAGCGTTATTCCTTGTCGGGTATAGGTATCCTGGAATTTTAGGC
>CAJGEA010000043.1 GCA_904502015.1 uncultured Clostridia bacterium
GCTTCGGTTTCGTCGGTTTTGGAACCGCCGTCACAGCCGGTCACAAGCAGAACAGCCGAGAGCAGCAAGGCGCTCAGCATAACGAGGGGGAGATGTTTGAATTTTCTCATAATTGGGACTCCTTTGCGCGTGTTGTATATCCGAAGATATACGATTAATTATACAGCACAATTATGTCGTAAATATGAACATCTGATAAAAAATTCAAATTGCCAAAAGCAACGAATGCCCCGCCGCACGGCGCGGAGCCGTGTCAGCGGGGCCTGTGTAAAATACCGTCAGGGAGCGACAATATCGCCCAGAGTAAAGGTCAACTTACCCATACCCACCTCGGAGTAGAAGATACCGGGGGCTACGGGAGAAGGAGAGCAGGAGCCTCCATAGATGGCCTCGTACTCGCCGTTCTCGTTCTTGTAGAGCTCGCCCGTTCCGTAGATGGTGGACATGCCGAGGAAGTACATGCTGCCGCGAGGCGCTTCATCCTCATTGTTCATATCAACGCCTGCCAGATAGATTTTCGAGTAAGTCCATTTGACACCGTCGAGAGAGAGGATCAGCGTCGGAACGGTACGGGAAACGCCGTCTTCTACGATGCTGGCCATGTCGATGCCAACGAACAGGCGGTTGCCGTTGCCATCGTAGTTGGAGATGTAACCCAACTGGTTGCCCTGCGAGGAGAAAGTAGGAAGGGTCTCGTAGCCCGCAGTCATATCAAAGCAGGTGGGGTCAGCCGAGCGGATGCGGATGTACTTGATGAGCGAATTCTTGTGGACGTAGCGCACGTACAGCCACCAGCACTTGCCGTCGGGATCATCCTCAACGTAAATGACCTGATGGTGCGTAAAGCAGGAGTAGATGTCGTCGGTCTTGATAACGGGCGAATCCAGCTTACGCTCAAAATGGATTCCGTCGGTAGAGGTCGCGACGCCGATGCGGTCAGCTCCCGAGAGGGTCTTGCCGTCCTCAAGATAGCAGTAGTTCTCGGTCTGGGTGAACATGTAGTAGATACCCGTCTTTGGGTCGCGGACGACCTCGGGCTCAATGGTATTCAGGATCCACCAATTTTCGCCGAAGCTATCTCCCGTGCCGGGGATACGAAGACCCGTTTCGGGATCGATCTCACCAGCCACGTATTCGCCGAAGTCGCCAACCTCACCGCCCAGCACGATGCAAGCGCCGTCCAGATTCTGGTGCCAGATCATGCCGTCTACCGAGGTATAGGCAAGAGGATGGTCACCTCCAACGGGCTTCAAATGCTCGGTATCGTGTGTCTCGTACAGACCGCCGTTGTAGAGGATGTAGCCGTCATCAGTCTTGATGAGGTGGGTGGAATAGTCATAGGCGGGGGACATATCGCCGATATGCGTCGCGTAGTTGACGTTGCGGCGAGCCGCCTTAGCGGAGATCTCGAGGGTGACCGAAACCAGATCCAGAGCGCCGTCGCTGTTTACATCACCGAGCGCAATATGCTCATAACGGAATACATTCTCCTTTGCAGGATCTCTTCTGTAAGTCGCATAGAGGTTTCCGTTATTGCCCTCCGACTCGTAGGGGCCGAAGTGACCGTCCTGACGGCCGAAGTAGGTACGCACGGCGTGGTATTCCTCGCCGCGCTCCGTCGTGCCGTCCACCATGATACCCATAACGTCGGCTACGCGGTCGCAGTTCACGTCGCCCACGGCGTATCTGACGAACTGTCCCTTCTCGGCGAAGGGCAGGGTCGTAGTAGCAAAGTGGGTAATCACGCCGTCATTCACCAGATAGGTCGTAACCGTGAGATCGTCGATCATCACGAGATCGGGCTTGCCGTCGCCGGTCACGTCGCCCGTATAGAGCTTCTGGCCCTTGGACAGACGAGGATTGTCAGGCAGGCGGCCCATAAGAGTCCATTCAAAGCCTGCGTTGGAGCCGTAGCCCATCAGCACCTGCCCGCCTACGGTATACAGAACCACGTCGGTATAGAGGTCACCGTTAAAGAGGCCCGTACCCACGACGGTAGCGTCGACACCCAGCGACTGCGTGAAGGCAATGTGCTTGATGTCCCTGCTGTTATTCATGGCGGCAATAACTAAAGAGCCATTGTCAAACATAATGAACTCATGCTTGCGATCGCCAACAATGTCACCCATAACGAAGTCGCAGACCTCGCCGTCAGCGCCCTTGAGATTCTTCAGAGAAGTGGTCAGAGGGCTGTTGTTGAACAGGTAACCGTAGTGGATGGTATCACGGTCGATCATGCTTTCCATGCCGTAAAAGGTGCTCTGATAGTTGAACGTGATATTCACGCCCGAGACCTTCACACTTTTCGAGCCGTTTTTCTCGTTCGGAGGCACGGTGTAGATTTCGGTCATGGCGAATTCGCTGTTCATGTTAGGCTCGCCGATGCTCAGGCTCTCCTCGATGAGAGGCTCGGTCTCGGTCTCGGTCTCGGTCTCGGTCTCGGTCTCGGTCTCGGTCTCGGTCTCGGTCTCGGTCTCCGTCTCGGACTCGGTGGCGGGATCGGTCACAGCCTCGGTTTGCGAGACAGTGGGCGCCTCGGTCTCCTCGGTTTTGGAGCCGCCGTCACACCCCGTTGCCAGCAATGCGGTCGAGAGCAGCAATGCGCCAAGCAGGGCGATGGAAAGATGCTTGAGTTTTCTCATGGGTGGATCTCCTTTGCGGAAATTGTATATCCTACAATATTAGATATTAAATTGATTATACAAAACAAATATGTCGTCGATATGAACAATCTAAGAACAAAGCATGATAAAGCCCTTTTCGTCATGTGGTGCGTATTCTTTTTATGAAACTTCCCGCATCCTTTTTGTGGAATTTTTCATTCCCTCTTGACAGGCGGTGGATTTTATGATACAATACATTTAACAATTAGGTTAAATGTTAAACAAAGGAGGTCATCATGGGACTGCAAAACACCCTGAAAGCCCTCTCCGATCCCACGCGCCGAGAAATTCTGAACCTTCTCAAAGGGGGGCGAATGTCGGCGGGGGATATCGTTGACCGCTTTGAGGTGACGGGGGCGTCCATTTCCAGACACCTGTCGGTGCTGAAGGATGCCGACCTGATCCGCGACAAGCGGGAGGGCAAGCACATCTACTACGAGCTGAACGCAACGGTACTTGAAGAGATCCTGCTGTGGATTACCGATCTGAAAGGAGAAGATGAACATGATTAAACGCAATAAATGGAGAGCCATTCTCTCCTCCATCGTCATAATGCTCCCTGCCCTCTTGACATTCGTCAGCCACCTCTTGCCCGAGGAGATCACCGTGCATTGGGGAGCTGACGGAACCGCCGACGGCCGGATGGATCCGTCCTTGTTTTTCCTGCTTCTCCCCTGCGTGTTGCTGGCCGTGCATTGGTTCTGTCTGATCCTCTCCTCGGTCATGGTCAAGGGAAACGAACAGAGCAAAAAGGTAGAGAATCTGGTCTTCTGGATCCTGCCCGCCATTTCTCTCATGGTTTGCGGGATTACGCTTTCCATCGCTCTGGGGTACACCTCGGGCATCTTTACCGCCATACTGATCGTGCTGGCCACCGCCTTTATCGTTTTGGGCAACTATATGCCAAAAATGACCCGAAACCCCACTATGGGTATCAAGCTCAAGTGGACGCTGTCCAACGATGAAAACTGGAACGCTACCCACCGTTTCGGCGGAAAGGTAGCTGTTACCGTAGGATTTCTGTGTCTGCTGGCCATCCCGCTCCCCTCTCAAGCCTTCCCCTTCGTGGCACTCGTCGCCTCTTTGTCCGTCGTACTGCTCCCCACGATCTACTCCTATTGCTTCTACAAAAAGCAGGTGGCGGACGGTCGCGTGACCAAGGAGGACTACGAAAAGGGCTACCGTGAGCTGCTGAACCCCAAGAACCGAAAGGCGGCAAGCATCGCCGTGACCGTTATCATCGCTACCCTGCTGATCGGCCTGCTCCCCTTGATGTTCACGGGCAGTATTGACGTCACCCTCGGTGACGAGGCGATCACCGTCACGGCCAGCTACTGGGACGATCTGACCCTCAAGTACGCCGACATTGAATCCGCCGAGTACCGCGCGGACGGCGTGTCTGGCGAGCGTATCTACGGCTACGGCTCGGCAAAGCTCCTGCTCGGCGGCTTCCGTAACGACGAGTTGGGCTCGTATACCCGATATACCTACACGGGCAACACCCCCTGCATCGTGCTGAAAACCGCTCGCGGAACCTTCGTCATCAGCGACGATACGGCCGAGGAGGTTCAGAATATTTACAACCGCATCACGGCCGAGATCGCCGAGTGAGGAGCAGCATATGAACGTCATTGAAACCAACGTACTGACCAAATTTTACGGCCATTCCCGCGGCATCGCAGACGTGACCCTGACGGTTGACGAGGGCGATTTCTTCGGCTTCATAGGCCCGAACGGTGCCGGCAAGAGCACCCTGATCCGCACCCTGCTGGGATTGATCTCCCCCACGAGCGGCAGCGCACGGGTGCTGGGCTGCGACATTGTCACGGATCGCACCGAAATTTTGAAGGAAGTAGGCTACCTCCCCTCCGAGGCGGCGTTCTACAACGGCATGAAGGTCAAGGAAATACTGGACTTTTCCGCTAAAATGAGAAAAACCGATTGCCGAAGCGAGCAGATGCGGCTGTGCGAGCGGCTGGAGCTGGACACCTCCAAAAAGGTGGGAGAGCTGTCCCTCGGCAACCGTAAGAAGGTGGGCATCGTCTGCGCCCTCCAGCACAGACCAAGCCTCTATATACTTGACGAGCCTACCAGCGGTCTTGATCCCTTGATGCAAAAGGAGTTTTACACCATTTTGAAAGAACGCAACGACGAGGGAGCGACGGTGTTCCTCTCCTCCCACGTCCTCTCCGAGATCGGCCGCTACTGCAAGAGCGCCGCCGTCATCCGCGAGGGGCGCATCCTGGTATCCGACAGCGTAGAGCGGCTGGGACACACGGGTGTCAAGCGCGTCACGCTGCGCGGTGTGACCGCTATGCCCGCCATCGAAAACACCAAAGACATGAAGGTGGAAAATGACACCGTCAATTTCCTTTACAGCGGAAAGGCCACCGAACTGACACACGAGCTCTGTCACCTCAGCTTTGAGGACGTGACCATATGCGATCCCGACCTTGACGAGGTGTTCATGCACTACTACGCAAAGGAGGGGAACTGATATGACCGTCTTTTTCCACGAGCTTCGCCGCGGCAGAACCGCGCTCCTCATTTGGAGCGGCGCCATTGCCTTCATGCTGGGCGTGTGTGTTCTCATTTATCCCGAAATGTCCTCACAGATGGGGGACATCAGCCAGATGTTCGCCGACATGGGGGCGTTCTCCGAGGCATTTGGCATGGATCAGCTCAATTTCGGAGAATTCATGGGCTACTTTGGCATTGAGTGCGGCAACACGCTGGGACTCGGCGGCGCGCTGTTTGCCGCCATCGTGGGTGCTTCGGCGCTCGCCAAGGAGGAAAAGGAGCACACCGCGGAATTCCTGCTCACCCATCCCCTCTCGCGCGCCCGCGTCATCACGGAAAAACTCCTCGCCGTGCTGGCGCATGTGTGCCTGCTCAACGTGGCGGTGGTCGCCGTAACCTGCGTGTGTATCGCCATCGTGGGTGTGGAGTTTGACGCCACCGCCCTTGCCCTGCTATTTCTCGCCTATCTCATTCTCCAGCTTGAGATCGCCGCCGTGACCTTTGGTCTTTCGGCGTTCATGCGGCGCGGAGAGCTGGGAGCGGGGCTCGGGCTGGTATTCGCCTTGTACTTTATCAACATCCTTGCCAATCTGACCGAGGATCTAAAGCTCCTCAAATTCATCACCCCCTACGCCTACGCCGACGGCGCGCACATCGTCCCCGAAAAATCGCTGGAGATCAAGTATCTCGCGGTGGGACTGGCATTTACCGCCGTTGGCATCGCCGCGGCGTACTTGAAATATCGGAAGAAGGACATCGTATAACAAATAATCCCCGTCCTCGGAGTATCCGAGGATGGGGATTTCTCTATGTATCTATCGCGCAGTATGATCGCCTTGAGAATTATTTACCCATGACAGCAGCCGCTTTTTTCAGCATCTCACGAATCGGGAGATCGTAGGGGCAACGGCTCTCGCAGGCACCGCAGCCAATGCAATCGGACGCTGTTTTCGCAAGGCTTGAATAGCGATCGCTTGCCCAATCCTTCAGGTCATAGCGGCTGTAATACCCTTCAAAGAGGAATACGGCGGGGATATTGATGCCTGCCGCGCAGGGGGCGCAGTAATTGCAGCGGCGGCAGAAGTTGGTACCAAGAAGCGCCTTGATCTCGCCAACCTTGACTTGCTCCTCCGCGTTCAGCGGTGCAGTATCAGCAACGGCCGCGACGTTCTGCGCGATCTCGGCCGCGTCTGCCATGCCGGGGATCACCACGGTCACGTTAGGATTACTCACGACGAAGCGCATGGCCGTAGCTGCATCCTCGATGGCGCCGCCCGCCAGAGGCTTCATGCAAATAAAGCCGATATTCCGCTCGGCGCACCGCTCGATCAGCTCTTCGCCCTGCGTTTCCACAATGTTGTAGGGGAACATGATCGTTTCCACCCACGGCAAGTCGATCGCCCGTTCAAACAGCTCCACCGAATGCAGCGTGACGCCGATATGGCCGATCTTCCCTGCCGTGCGGGCCTCGCACAGCGCCTCAAGCGCCCCGTCGGGGGCCATGACCTGCTCGAGATCCTTGGCGTTCGGATTGTGTATCTGGTAGAGGTCGATGTAGTCGGTGCGGAGGTTCTTTAGGCTGACGTCAACGTCTCTTGCCATCGCATCCTTGGTGCGCGCCATGCTCTTGGTTGCCAGAACGAAGCGATCTCGGACACCCTCCAGCGCGTAGCCCAGATACTCCTCGCTGACCGTATAGCCGCGGGCGGTATCGATGAAATTCACCCCCTCGCGGATCAGGTCGCCGATCAGCTTCCTTGTGCCATCGGCATCGATCTTTTGGATGGGAATGCCGCCAAAGCCCAGCCGCGAAATTTCAAGTCCCGTTTTTCCTAATACCCTGTATTCCATGTTCCTGCTCCTTACCGTATGTTTACTTTGCCGCGCCAGCGCACTCAGCACCTGAGCGCAGATCTGCTCCATCCCCAGCTCGTCGGGATGGCGGTTCACCTTAGCAATTCCCGTAAGCGCCACGCTCTCCAGTCCGTAATGCTCCGCGATGCGTTGGATCGCGTCAATGATCTCCTCCTTAATATCGGAGTTGGCGATGAAAACGATTCTCGCCGTTGGGAGCGCCTCCTTCAGCCTTTTCGCGAAATAGCTGATCGCGGGAAGAACACAGAAGAGATCCTCCCGCTCGATACCGTCATACTTCAGCTCGCCGAGCGGAGCCTCCGACCAGCTATCGTTGGTACCGCCGAAGACGAGAAGCGTATCGATGCTGTTTTGCTCAAAAAAGCCTTCGGCAAGCAACTTCTCGAATCTGTAAATAAAAGAGGAGCTCGTAGAGCAGTCGCCCATATAGCCTGTGTAGCCGATAGTGGAGCCCGACCAGCTGTTGTTTTGCACGAGAACCGAATCGGTTGCCTCCAGCAGTCGTCCCCACCAGGTCTGCGCCGCCGAGGGGAGGTCGGGAGGCGTCTCTCGACTGCCGCTATAATACACAGCGTATCCCTCGGGAATGTATCCCGCGTAGGTTGAATAGCTATCACCAAATATCATGACGTTGCCTAAATTCATCTCTCCCGTCTCCTTGTTCCCTGTAATTTGATCGTATTATACCACACTTCCGCGCGAATTGCAATACGCGTTTCAGGGTTTCGGGGACGCATACATGATCTTGGAGCCCTTCGCGTATCGAACTTCGATTTCCACGGGCTTTTCGCACACGGCGATCACGGTAGGCTCGTCCTCCTCGGTTGCTCTCTCCCTGCAAACAAGGTCAATGGAGAGATCGTTAAACGGGTAGTTCTTTACGCCGTGCTCCTCAAGCAGTCGAACGTCCCACACGATCCTTCCCTCTTTGGCGAACGGGTGGATGCCGAAAACGTATTCATACAAAATGCTGATGGGAAAAAGGCCCGACCATCCAACAAAATTCCTCTGGGCAGGTTCACCCTTCGAGGCGGCCTCGGGCGCGTAGTTTTCGTAGAGAGTAGCGTCGCTTCTGAACACGGCGGCCACGTTTTCCAGACAATTCCTTGCGATATCGTACGCAAGATCGTGATAGCCGTTCTTTTCAAGGCCCTTGAGAACCATGTAATTCGTCGGTGCCCACACGCCGCCGCACCAGTATCCCCCGTCTTCTCTGTACGAGGGATGGTCTGCGGACAGCGTGGGAATGCGGCACGGGCGATTAAACTCTTTTTCATTGGCCAGGTGGGCGACGAATCTCTCCAATCTTTCCTTGGGAATGATATCCGCCAGGAGCGACCAATACGCTCCGACCGATTTCACACGGTTCAGCTCGCCGTTTCTCCAAAGATCGTAGTAAAACGCGTCCCCGTCATGCCAAAGCGTATCGTTGATCACGGAGGTAAGATTCTTGATCTCCTCTTTCAGTACAAGCACGCTTTCATCGTTGTCCCGCCCGACGATCTCTGCCATTTGCACGAGTATTTTGGCCGAAAGCACCTGCTGGATGCAGGCGTCAACCCACACCATGTGGCCGTGCGAAAAGGTGACCTCGTACCCCTTCTCCTGCCGCGGCTGGTTATCCATACCGCATCCCCAGCCCGTTGACCAGTAGGTGCCGTCACGCCACGTTCTGTATTCCTTGAGCCACAGATGGTAGGCCAGCAGAGGATCGAAAATCATTTCAAGGCGGCGGGTATCGCCCGTCTGGCAATAGTATTCCCACTCGGACCAGGCGAGAATGTTGGGGCCTGTCGAGGAGGGATCGTGCCTCGCGAAATGCTCCCCATGCTCGTACTCGCACAGTTCGCGGCAAATGAATCCGTCCTTGTGCTGATGGGAGTAGAAATTATCCAGCGTTTTCTGAAAGTTAAACGCGCGGGTGCCGTATTTCCCAAACATAACGATGAAGGAGGAGTCCCACATGAAAAGGCACCCGTTAAAGGCCGTGTCAATGTAATTGGAAACAAAATGGAATTCCGCATTTGCGGCCTTGAGATTACCGAACGCCGTGCGCCATGCAAAATCGTGGCAGGCAATCACGTCATCGCGCCCTTGCCAAACGGGTGCGGGAAGCAACCGGGCTATTTCATCGTAGGTAGGGAGCGCGGCGATCTCGGCCGGCATATTCAAAAATACGTTTTTCTTGACGAGGGGGGATTCGCTGTAGGTCATATCCTGATTGATCCGAAAATTTATCATGCGCTGATTACCTTTACCTCTTTGATGATTTTGTTTTTATGGATACAAGGATTATACCATAAAATTGCTCGTTTGTAAAGAGTGAGATATTTACGCCCTGCGACGGGGCGGATCGGTATATTCGTTGAATGATGGGACGGATATAACGATTGAGATTTGAGAGAAAAAAAGTCCCCGAATAGCACCTTCGATGCTGTTCGGAAATTTACGTTTTTTAATAATATTTTATCTTTGTTTTTAACAATATTCTATTGACAATCTGACAAAATAGTGATATAATTATTTCGTCGAAAGATAAAAAAACCAAACGAAAAGAGGACTTTATTATGTTTTGCAAAAATTGTGGCGAATCCATGAACGACAATCAAGCCATTTGCTTGAAGTGCGGTGTTGAAGCCGGAAAAGGAGATAATTTCTGTGCAAATTGCGGTAAGCCTGTAGCCGCAAACGCTGCCGTTTGCCTGTCTTGCGGTGTTGCAATCAAACAGCCTGAGGCTCAACAGAAGGGATATCTCAATGGCAAAGACAAGACCACCGTTCTCCTCGTTTGCTTCTTCCTTGGTGGATTTGGAATCCACAACTTTATGATGGGAGAAACAAAGAAAGGTATTGTCAGACTTCTTACTTGTTGGTGTGGCATTGGCGGCATTCTTGCCTTGGTTGATTTTATCAAGCTCCTTCTTGACTCTTACAAGTGGAATCCTAACGCTATAGTTTGATTTTATTGAAATTTTTTAGCAGGCTGAAGAGTAAAGCACCAATACTAATTGCTTTTCTGATCATATATATCCTGATGGCACTTCTCAATACGACTTGTGTCATACAGTTCTTTTTGAAGATACCTTGTCCCGGATGTGGTTTGACAAGAGCTTGGATAGCAGCGTTTCAGTTGGATTTTCAGACAGCTCTTGGATACCATCCTCTGTTTTGGACTATTCCGATTGTATTTTACTATTTGTATTTCGATCTTGAACCGTTCAAGACTAAGGTTGCCAATTACGGCATACCCATTGTTATAATTGTCCTGTTTTTTCTTAACTGGGTATTTCGTCTTGTCACATTCTTCGGAAACATATAATCTAAAAAGCACATACATTTTATTCGCCGCCTTTCCCTGCTCAAAACATTACTATAAAAGCATATTTCAAACAACTGCGTTGCCAATCTGTGATTAACAGAATCCGCCACCTCTGTCTTTGCGAAGCAGAGGATGGCGGATTTATCTGTTTATACATGAATACATACGTATTCATGCGAAAAAACGCCCTCAAAACCACCGAAATGAGCGGTAAAAGGGCAAAAATAGGGCATTTTCCGTATAGAAAGCAAAATTCCATAGCCGAAATTGTATCGACTATGGAATCTTTTTTGGTTGCGGGGGAGGGACTTGAACCTCTCGACCTCCGGGTTATGAGGGGTCAATTCTAAAATATACGTTCCTAAACCTGCCTCTTGCAAGCTGTTTAGATACTACTTTTTTATGCCCTTCCCTATTGCCTTGAATCCTGCTCAATTAGAATGGGGTCAAATTGGGGTCAAAGTATTATTATAAAGTTAGATGATTTATAAAAGAAAAAAATCATCATACAAACTCACATAAAAACACATGTAATCATTAAAAACACAACGAACACAAAAGTAATCAAAGGGCCCCGGGAAGAAGTTTTCTTCCCCTTGCGTCAATAAGAAAATATAGATATATAGTAATTAAGTTATAGGCTATATAGATATCTAATATATACGACTATAATACAAAAATAATATATAAAGGAACTACCATATGGCAATCATAAAAACAGCAAATACTAAGGGCAAATATTATGAGTCGCATGCCAAAGAGGATGTCATACGATATATTCTGAATCTTTTTAAGGCCAGAACTTATTGCGGTGCTTACGGGGTGGACACAAACAATCCTGCCCAAAGCATGGAAATGATATCTGCACAATTTGGAAAGAGTCACGGCGTCCAACTGCGCCACTTCATCGTATCGTTCTATCCCGACGAAGTAAATTCTCCGATGACTGCAAATGAGATAGCACAGCAATTTGTCGCGTTTTTCGCAAACGAGTATCAGGTTGTGTATGCGATCCACGAAGACAAACCGCATCTGCACATACACATCGTGATCAATTCCGTCAGCTATGTCGATGGCCATAGATATTACGGAACACGAGCGGAATTTAAAAGTGAATACGTCGCGCCATCCTGAACACCGAGGCCGCGCAAGTTGGACACCCCCGTCGCAACAAGCTGAACACCCTCGTCGCGCAGGTTGAACAGTCACAGATTTTGCGGTAAAATATGGATACACGCCAAAGCGTGAATCCA
>CAJGEA010000044.1 GCA_904502015.1 uncultured Clostridia bacterium
CTTCTTCTTGTCCACGATACCCACGGCAAAGCCGGCGAGGTCGTACTCTTCCACGGGCATCAGACCGGGGTGCTCGGCGGTCTCACCGCCGATGAGCGCCGCGCCCGACTGAACGCAACCCTCGGCCACACCGCCCACGATGGCGGCGATCTTCTCGGGGACGTTCTTGCCGCACGCAATGTAGTCAAGGAAGAACAGGGGCTTGGCACCCACGCAAATGATGTCGTTAACGCACATGGCCACCGCGTCGATACCGATGGTGTCGTGCTTGTCCATCAGAATGGCCATTTTGACTTTGGTACCGCAGCCGTCGGTGCCCGAAACCAGAACGGGCTCCTCCATGCCTGCCACGGGCAGACCGAAGCATCCGCCAAAGCCGCCGACGTCGTCAAGGCAGCCCTCGTTCCTCGTGCGGGCGATGTGCTTCTTCATCAGTTCGACCGCCTTGTAGCCGGCGGTGATATCCACGCCTGCGGCGGCGTAGCTCTCGGATCTGGAATTGTTGTGCATGATGTGCTTTCCTTTCTGCTTGTTGATTTATCTGTCGCTAATTGTTTGCAGGGTAAAATTATTCCTTGCCGCTCCAGCAGTAGGTGCAGAGCTTGCAGGGTTCAAGCCCGATGGACTTGATGATGCCCTCGAGGGACTGGAATTCCAGCGAGTCGAATCCGAGCTTTTCACAAATGGTACGGCGCAGATTCCGGCCGCGCTCGGTCGCGGAGTCGCTGTATTCGTCGAGGTGGTTGAAGCCCTCCTCGCCCTCCAGCTCCAGAATGGTGCGGCGGGTGATGAGATCCAGCTCGCTCGTCGAACGAGAGAAGTTGAGGTACTTGCACCCGTACATGATGGGGGGGCAAGCCGAGCGCATATGCACTTCCTTCGCGCCATGCGCGTAGAGGAACTCAACCGTCTCCTGAAGCTGGGTGCCGCGCACGATGGAGTCGTCCACGAAGAGCAGCTTCTTGCCGTCGATCAGCTCGTGGATGGGGATCTGCTTCATCTTGGCGATCTTCTTGCGATCCGCCTGGCACTTAGGCATGAAGCTACGCGACCACGTAGGCGTGTACTTGATATAAGGACGGCCGAAGGGGGTATGGCTCTTGTTGGCGTAGCCGATGGCGTGGGGCGTACCCGAATCGGGCACACCGCTGACGTAATCCAGCTCGGGGAGAATGCCCGCGGCTGCATCCTGCTCCGCCATGATCTCACCGTTGCGGCAGCGCATGACCTCTACGTTGACCCCCTCGTAGGTCGAGGTGGGGTAACCGAAGTAGGACCAGAGGAAGGCGCACATGCGCATCTCCTTACCCGGCTCCTGAAGCTGAACGATACGGTCGGGGAAAATCTGCACGATCTCGGCGGGGCCCAGCTCCTTTTCGTTTCGATACCCCAGCTTGAGGTACGCGAAGGACTCAAACGACACGGCATAGCCGTCGTCGTTCTTGCCGATCAGCACGGGGATGCGACCGAGGCGGTCGCGGGCGGCGACGAGGGATCCGTCCTCCTTCAAAATGAGGATGGACGCCGTGCCTTCGATCACCGTCTGGGCGAATCGAATGCCCTCGGCAAAGGACTTCTTCTGGTCGATCAGCGCCGCCACCAGCTCAGTGGAGTTGACGCGGCCTCCCGTCATGGCGTCGAAATGCCGTCCGCCCTCCGAGAGGTAGTCGCGAATGAGTGCGTCGGCGTTGTTGATGCGTCCCACAATGCAGATGGCGTAGGTGCCGAGGTGGGAGCGGATGAGCATGGGCTGGGGATCGGTGTCGCTGATGCAGCCGATGGCCGACGTGCCGCGCATGGTCTCCAGCTCGTCCTCAAATTTGGTGCGGAAGGGGGCGTTCTCAATGCTGTGAATCTTACGCTGAAGCCCGATGTCGCGATCATACGCCGCCAGTCCCGCACGGCTGGTGCCGAGATGGGAGTGGTAGTCGGTTCCGAAGAACACGTCCAGCAGGCATTCCTCTTTCGATGTGATTCCAAAAAATCCACCCATAGTATTTTTTCTCCTTGGTATTGCGATGGTAGTGCTTATTGCAGGGGGTTCACCCCTGCTGCTCTCTAAAAATCTTTGAGAAGATATTTTTAAAGTTCTTTGGAATCCAAAACCTTTCTTTCAAGAAAGGTTTTGGTGGGGTGCAGGGGCAACGCCCCTGCAATTAACCCTTCAGCTCGGCCTGCAGTGCGGCGTCCTTTTCCAGCACCTTGCGGGCATCGTCGGCGCGCTTGGCAATCAGCTTCTCTGCCAGCGCATCGTCAGCCGTTGCCAGAATCTGAGCGGCCAGCAGCGCGGCATTGCCGCCACCGTTAATGGCTACGGTAGCCACGGGGATACCGGTGGGCATCTGCACGGTAGAGAGGAGTGCATCCATGCCGTCCAGATTGGAGGACTTGCAAGGCACACCGATGACGGGCAGGGTGGTGTTCGCGGCCACGGCACCCGCCAGGTGGGCGGCCATGCCGGCAAACGCGATCAGCACGCCAAAGCCGTTGGCACGGGCGCTTTTCGAAAACTCTGCGGCCTCCACGGGCGTGCGGTGCGCCGAGTACACGTGGGCTTCGTATGCGATGCCCAGACTATCCAGCATGTCCATCGCCTTGCGGACGATGGGCAGATCGCTGTCGCTTCCCATGATAATTCCAACTTTTTTCATAATCGGTATCCTCCCAAATAAAGTTCAAATACAAAAAGGGCACACTCCCGCCATGGCGGTAAGAGTGTGCCCAGACGGTCGGCAATAGGGGAGACTTGCTCCCTTGCAGATTTCTGTTCCACCGTGGTTACCCACATCATCCGTCAGTCGCAGAAATCGATATTTTACGTTCTGATCCGCCCCGCATTTGCAGCACGAACCAAGCCTCTACAATTATATCATACAAAGAGTATTTTGTCAAGTATTTTTGCTTTATGCAAGCGGGCAAGAAACAAAGATTTTTGCCAAAATTCGATCAATTTTTTTGGTTATTTCGGCAGGAAATTGACGCAGGACGACAAAAAGCCCCCGCGCCGAGGCGCGGGGGAAAATTTGGGTAAATCAGCGATTCTTCAGCCCCGTATGGACAAAACTGTAATCGTCGGTGGAATATCCGCCGGCGTAGCCGTTCCAGATGCAGGGCTCCTGGTAGAAGTGGGGCGGTGCCACGGCAAGCAGCTCACCGCATACGTGGTGGTGCGGGCCCAGCAGGTTACGCAGGTTGTTGACCAGCGTGAGCTCCACGGTGTTCTCGCCCTCGTGCAGGTAGTCGGACAGATCCACCTCGTAGGGTGCCCACATGATGGTATCCAGCTTACGGCCGTTGACCGTGATGCGCACGGCATTCACGCCCGACTTGACAAAGGACAGGCGGCGCGCGGTGTCACCCGCGGCGAGAGTCAGGGTCTTAGACAGAGCCAACTCACCCGAGAAGAACAGGTATCCCTGCTGCTCGAGATTCTGCAGGCTGACGGTGGTTGCGGGAGCGGTCAGCACGAAGCCGCCCGCAAAGAAGCAAGCATCGTTGGCGATCTCACGGAACTCTCCGTCACCCATAACACCGAAGTCACCGACGAGGTACATGGCCTCGATCTCCATGTCGTAGGTCAGCTTGTTCTTCTCGCTCTCAAAGAGCTTGGACTTCTCGATGTTCTCGTAGACTGCATCCGACTGGGTAAAGAGAACATGGGTTTCAATGATATTTTCACCCTCGTGCATCAGACCCGAGATGTTCAGCTTCTTAAAGGAGTGATCGCGGAAGAAGCCGCAGGGGGTCTTGTCGACGGGCTTGCCGTTGACCGTGATATCAAAGATCTCGGGGGTCTCGCAGGCCAAATACAGCTCGTCGGGCACGTAGTCGGCGTTGACCGTGAAGCGGCAACGGATATCCACAGGGCGCTTCTTCTCGAGTGCACGAGATGCCACGTTGAGGATGTAGCCGTGCTCCTGCTCCAGCTCGCCATCGAACCAGTAGTCGCAGTAGTCCAGCGTCAGGGCGTTCTCGGTGGCCGAGCAGACCGTCCACTCGCCGCCGAGATCCAACGCGGGAATATCCTTGGCGGCGGGGCGGGTCGAGGCAGGCGTGCCCGCAGGCGTGCCCGCAGGCGTGCCCGCAGGCGTGCCGTCGTCAATGACGACAAGGCTGCCCCACGCGGGGAAGGTGTAGTCGCCATAGAAGGGCTGCTTTTCGCCCGTGGCGATGTCCAGCACGAAGCCGCCACAGCCGATGGTGGCCTTCTGCTCCTCGGCGGTGGAGTTGACGAAGTAGTGCATGGTAAAGCCTTCGTCCGCAAAGCGGCGGAGGGTGTAGGTAACGGCAGGGTTGTCGATGATGGCGTTGTTCGGCAGAGCGGCCGCCTCCTCGGCGGTCAGGATCACGCCGCCGTTTGTGCGGAACTCATCGAGGAGCTTGTTCGTGTTGTCGAGGAAGGTGATATGCGCGGGCAGAATCACGCGGCTGTAACGCATCTCGCCGATGACCAGCTCCTTGCCCTCCACGCGGCCGTGACGCTCCATGAGGATCTCGTCGCCGAGGTGGTAGGGGATGTGCTTGGACTCCAAATTGTTCATCGCACCGATGAGCGCGTTGTGGTACTCGTCCAGATGCTCGTTCTTCTCGTTATCGTAGCAGATCCACGCCGAGGTCTGGTTGTGCATGAGCAGGGTGTCCACCACCACGTCGCCCTCGCAGAGCAGCATACCTACGCGGGACATGGCATCGTTGAACACCTTGTAGTCGGCCCACCAGGGCTGCTGGCAGTACATGGCCGGAGGATAGTCGCGCTTGCGGATACCGCGCAGGGAGTAGCCCTCGAGGTGCTGGCACATGAGGTTGATGCCGCGCACCATCATCCACTCGTAGTTACGCTTGAGCTCGTCGTGGCCGACATTGTGACCGCACAGCGCAAAGGTCTCGGAGAGAACCTGCTTCTTGCCCGTCTGGGCGGCGGTGGAGGCCACCTGCATCATAGTCAGACACTGGCCGATATTGCGTCCCAGCCAGTCCATGCCGGGGATGTGCAGGTACTCGTAGTGAGGCATGCACGCGCCGTTGGTGATGAGCTGGGAGTGCAGAGACTCCTCCAGCACGAGGTGACCCGTGAACTTGAGATCGTGCGCACAGCACCAGTCGTAGATCTGCTTCATGAAGTTCTTTGAGAACAGCTCGGTAACCAACTTCCAGAAGCGCATACGGGTGGTCTGCCAATCGCCGCGCTGAATATACAGCTCGATGAGGTGATCGTAGATGGGCTCGCCGTAGGCGCGCTCGTACTCAGCGGGCAGGATGAAGCTCCACGGAATGCCGTTACGGGAGATCTGGGGCTCGTCGGTGAAGAAACCGTCGAAGGTGGATCCGTAGCGGGCATAGTAGGGCTCGTAGATCTCGTTGATGAAATCCGCGATGACCTCGCCGTCCAGCGTATCCACATAGAAGGGGTTGACGTCGTAGTAGAAACAGTAATTTTCAAAGCAGCAGATGACGTTGTCGCCGCGGGGATCCTCCAGATCGGGGGTAAAGGTGCGGACGCGCAGGTACTTCTGCTGGAACTTCAGACCCTTACCGTTGACGACGCCGCCGCCAAAGCCCGAGGGCCAGCCGTTCTCATCGTATGCCCACGCATGCATACCGCGGCGATTGCCCTCGTCGATGCAGGCGGTGACGTTCTCAAACCACTCCTCGCCCATGTACTCGGTCTGCAGACCGCCGCGGGCGTGCATGAAGTAGCCGCCGATGCCCACGTCGTCCATCAGACCGACCTGACGCACCGACTCGGCGACGTCCAGCTTTTCGTTCCACGACCAGAACGGTACGGGACGGTATTCCTTGCCGACTTTCTTGAAATCCATATGTATCTCCTTTAATATTTGTGCCCCCGCCGCGCGCCCCGCTGGAGCGCGTGCGCGGGAAAAATTCACATGACCTTCTGCACAAGGGTGATGATATAGTAGATCACACCCCACGCGCTTCCCGCCAGAGTGCCGTACAGAAGCACGGGCCCCGCTACCGAGAAGATCTTGGCGCCGACTCCGAGGATGAGTCCCTCCGAGTGGCTGTCAATGGCGGGCGACACCACGGCGTTGGCAAAGCCCGTGATGGGAATGAGCGTCCCCGCCCCCGCAAAGCGAGCAATGCGGTCAAACACCCCCAGCCCCGTCAGCACTACGGTGATCAGCACCAGCGTAGCCGAGGCGAGGAGTCCCGCGTCGTCCTTGGAAAGACCGAAGACGCGGGTATAGAGTTGTACGAGCCCCTGTGCCGCGGCACAGATCAGCCCGCCGACGAGAAAGGCACGAAAGCAATCCTTGGCAATGGGCGATTTCGGCGCGCGCGCGTCAGCGTATTTTTTATAGGTTTCCGGGCTCATGTTCATAGCGGCACCCCCTGATTTTTGGGATTAGTGTGCCACAAGCGAGAGAAAATTATTCACGCGGTACGATTTGGCTGTACGCCATATACAGGCAGGGCAATTCGGTAAATTCGTCAACCGAGGCGTAGCTTCCCTGCATCCCCGCCGACTCGCCCCACACGAGGATCACGTCCCCCGCGAGGTAGTTGACACGCCCTTCAATATGGCAATCGCGCAGAAGGATGAGTCGCTCTCCGCCCTCGGCGGCGCGGCAACGGTAGTACACGTCGCCGTCCTCCTCGCCCCACACGCGCTCAACCACGGTCAGCTCCATGCAGACGTAGCGCCCCTCGTTATACACGTTGCGGTAGAAATCATCCACGCTCACGGTTTCACAAAGCTCCACGTACTCGGCGCGCGGAATATCGTCGTTGACGGGCGAGCCCTTGATGAGATCCGCCAGAAAACCCGACACGAGCGCGAACCAAAGGGCGTACACCGCCACCGCCGAGGCCGCCGCGATGATCTTGGACTTCTTTGAGTGGGGGCTGGTGAAGAACAGGATGATGCCCACGATGGGCATGAAGTACATCATGATGAGAATGAACCACCACGAATGATACCACGAAATGAACTGCACTCGCCCCGAGCTGTTCGAGCGGCGCTTTTGCCGTTTGGGCGCGGCGCGGTTCCCTGCCCGCATTTCCTCGGGGCAGAGCTTACCACACAGCGTGCAGTGTGTTTGCGCAAAGTAGCACCCGCAATCGGGGCATTTATTCAGATCGGGACGATCCAACTCGTCCGAATCGTGATAGCCTAACATTCTGCCCATAGGGTGTCTCCTTTTCGGTTTTTTTGGGGGAACGTCGAGGGAAACTTCTTGCAAGAAGTTTCCCTCGAACTCCCTTCAAGAATCTTAAAAAATGTTATTTGTTTTTTGAGTTTTTTGGGAGTCCAGAACCCTTTTTGCAAAAAGGGTTCTGGTGGGGTGCAGGGGCAACGCCCCTGCTCACGCCTTCGGGCTTCCCTCCATGAAGTACGCGGCCTCCATGTCGGCCACGCACAGCGCCCACGCGAGGGGGAACATCTCCAGCGCCTTGCCCACGTCAGCAGGCTCGTCGTTGCGGGAGAAGCCCATGTGGTAGCGGATGGCAAACGCCTCGTCACGGGTCAGGCGCATGTAGCCCGACGCGATGTAGACCGACTTTTCGCCGTGGCCGTAGGGCAAATTATCCTCAATGGTGTAGTAAGGCACGCTCTCCCATTTTCCCTGCTCGTTCTTGACGTTACGGAAGGAGGTCTTATAGAAATTCACCTTGCAGATGTCGTGCAGAAGCGCGGCGATGGCCACACTCTCGGGCGAGTAGCTGATGCCGTACATCTCCTTGACGCGGGGACGTGCGAGGATATCCACAAGGCAATCATATACATTCAGGCTGTGCTCGCAAAGACCGCCCTCATAGTTGCCGTGGAAGCGGGTGGAGGCGGGAGCGGTGAAGAAATCCGAGCCCTCCAGATAAGCCAGCAGCTTATCCGCGCCCTCGCGGGTAACGGTAGCCTTGAAAATTTCAATGAAGCGGCGCTTATTGAGCGCCGCCTGCGCCGCGTAAGGCGAAGGGGGAGTGGTATCGTACATAGAGTAAGACATGGGGGATCACCGTAGCCCTCGTCGCGCGAGAGCTTCCTTTCCTTATGAATGTATATCGAATTACGCCTCGGGCGCGGAGAGTCTGCGCCGTCGGTCAAGTGCGCGGTAGGCAAAAATACAGCACACGAAATGCGCCGCCGCAGTCAGGATCCACGAGATGGGGTAGCTGATGTAGAGGAGCTTGATATTGGTGGGATCGAGCGGGCAGACCTTTTCGATCCACACGATGCGGAACACGCAGGAGCCAACGAGCGACACCACCATGGGCAGGAATGCCTTGCCCATACCGCGTATGGTTCCGCACCCCACCTCCATGAGTCCGCAGAAGCAGTAGGTCAGGCCCAGCGTGGTCAGACGGTTCATGCCCGCCGCGATCACCGCGTCGCGGTTTTCGGGAGAGGTGTATATCGTCAAAAGCTGAGGGCCAAAGCCCACCAGCACCGATGCGGTGATCGCACCCAGCACCAGCGCCTCGGCACAGCAGAGCAGGCTGATTCTGCGGATACGTTCGTGCTTCCCTGCCCCCACGTGGTACCCCACGAAGGTCAGGGCGGCATGGTAGGTTGAATTCTGCGCCATATAAGCAAATCCGTCCAGACTTCCCGCCACGCTGTTGCCCGCGATGACGATGGGGCCGTAGCCGTTCACCGTGGACTGGATGAGGGTATTGGACAGAGAGAACAACGTGCTTTGGATGCCCGCAGGAAGTCCGATCAGGATCATGCGGCCGAGCTTGCGTGCGTCCAGAGCTAACCCCTCAATGCGGCAAGGGCCATCCGTGCGGAGCATGTAGAGAACGATCATCACGGCCGACGCGTACTGCGATGCCGCGGTGGCGATGCCAACGCCCAAAGCGCCGAGGCCGAAGCCCAGCACCGCCACGAGGTTGAAGATCACGTTGACCACGCCCGACACCGACAAAAAGATCAGGGGACGGCGGGTGTCACCGTAGGAGCGGAGGATGGAAGCAAGGTAATTGTAGAGCAGGCAGGCGGGCATGCCGCAGAAGTAGGCGCGCATATACGGCACCGCCTCGGCCATGACCTCGTCGGGTGTTTCCATCAGGGCGAGCAGAGGCTCTGCCATGATAAAGCCAAACACGGCAACCACAATGCCACCCACAACGGAGGCGACGACCGAGGTACTGATGAGCCGACGAACGTCGTCGTAGCGCTTCGCACCGAAATCCTGCGCCGCCATAACGCCCGCGCCCACCGAAAGGCCCATGAAAAGCTGGACGATGAGATTGATGAGCGAGCCACAGCTCCCCACCGCGGCCGATGACATCGGGCCGGAATAACGTCCCACCACCACAAGGTCAGCGGCGTTAAAAAGCAGTTGAAGAAAACCCGTCGCCACCAGCGGGAGCGTGAACAGAATGATGCGGAGGAACAGCGGCCCTTGCGTCAGGTCGGTCTTGGATCGAACAGTAGACATGGAAAGTGTAACACCGGCTTTCTTTATGTGTTGTGGGAAACCGCGTGAGCTTCCCTTTACGTGTAAAAAACCATACAATCTATTATACAAGATTTCCACCGTAAAGTCAACCGCTGTGCAAAAAATGTTGCACTTTTTTGTTCCGCCCGCGCGCAATGTGAACAATATGTAAAATTTTCTTTCGCCTATTTACAAAAAGATGCAATCATGGTATAATGGCAGAGCATGACATGCACACGGCTACGCGGATACCGCCGTCAAATGCCCCTCTGCTTGGGTGGCAGACGGCACTTCACCAACCGGTTGCTGTGTGGATGCCGAATTTATTTTGAAAGGTGAAAAAAACCATGACCAACCAGGAAAAGCAAGCTATCATTGCTCAGTACGCCATCCACGAGGGTGACACCGGCTCGCCCGAGGTTCAGATCGCGATTCTGACCTACCGCATCAACAGCCTGACCCAGCATCTGAAGTCCAACATGAAGGACCACCACAGCCGCCGCGGTCTGCTCAAGATGGTCGGTCACAGACGTAATCTCCTCGGTTACCTCCAGAAGGTAGACATCAACCGCTACCGTGCCATCATCGAGAAGCTGAACCTGAGAAAGTAAGCAACCACAGGGAGTGCGGAACGGCTGCCACACGGCGGACGCTCCCACTCCCTTGCGTTTTGTTCGCCCTCACCGCCGCCGCCGTGCGACAAGATGCGACGAAACGCGACCGTTTCCCTACCCTTACGTATCCCCTCGGGCTTGCGCTGGATTAGTCCTTAACCGCGCATCGGAGCGCATCCGATGCGCCGTTAAGTGCTAAACCTCCGTAAGTCCACATCAAACAAAAATACAAAAAATGGAGGAATGAAAACATGTACAGCATCATCAGCTCCGATATGGAGTTCACCAAGTTCAAGAAGTACGAGTACACCCTTGCGGGTCGTCCCCTCGTCATTGAGACCGGCAAGCTCGCAGGTCTGGCCAACGGCTCCTGCCTCTGCCGCTACGGTGACACCGCCGTTCTCTGCTGCGCCACCGCTTCCGAGAAGCCCCGTGAGGGCATCGATTTCCTGCCCCTGTCGGTAGACTTCGACGAGAGAATGTACGCCGCAGGCAAGATCCCCGGCGGTTACCTCAAGCGCGAGGGTAAGCCCTCCGAGAAGGCCGTCCTGACCAGCCGCGTCATCGACCGTCCCGTTCGTCCCCTGTTCCCCAAGGATCTGCGTAACGACGTAGCCCTGACCCTGACCGTTATGTCGGTCGACCACGACTGCTCCCCCGAAATCACCGCTATGATCGGTGCCTCCATCGCTCTCTCCATCTCCGACATTCCGTGGAACGGCCCCATCGCAGGCGTGTTCATGGGTCTGGTTGACGGCGAGATCGTGGTCAACCCCACCGAGGCACAGCGCAAGGTCAGCGATCTTGAGCTGACCGTGGCTTGCTCCATGGAGAAGGTCGTCATGATCGAGGCAGGCGCCAACGAGGTTGACGACGACACCATGTTCGAGGCCATTATGAAGGCTCACGAGGAGTGCAAGGGTATCCTTGGCTTTATCAACAACATCGTTGCCGAGATCGGCAAGCCCAAGTTCTCCTACCCCTCCGGTGATCTCGATCACGATATGTTCGACAAGGTCTTCGCCTTCTGTGAGAAGGACGTTATGGCCGCTCTCGACACCGACGACAAGACCGTCCGCGACGCGCGCATGGTTCCCGTTAAGGACGCCATCAGTGCCGAGTTCTCCGAGGAGTATCCCGAGATCGCTTCCATCCTGGACGAGCTGGTCTACAAGATCCAGAAGAAGATCGTCCGCCGCTGGCTGCTGGTCGACAAGAAGCGCGTAGACGGCCGTTCCATGAACACCATCCGTCCCCTCGGCGCCGAGGTCGGCATCCTGCCCAGAACTCACGGCTCGGGTCTGTTCACCCGCGGCCAGACTCAGGTATTGACCGTTGCCACCCTGGGCACCCTCAACGAGTCCCAGATGCTGGACGGTATCGACAACGAAACCTCCAAGCGCTATATGCACCACTACAACATGCCCGGCTTCTCCACCGGTGAGGCTAAGTCCACCCGTTCTCCCGGCCGCCGCGAGATCGGCCACGGCGCACTCGCTGAGCGCTCCCTGATCCCCGTTCTCCCCTCCGAGGCAGAGTTCCCC
>CAJGEA010000045.1 GCA_904502015.1 uncultured Clostridia bacterium
AACCATGCAGTTGTCCTCGTCCATAACGATCATACCGCCCGAACCCATCATGCAGCCGATGGCGGTGAGGTTATCGTAGTCGATGGGGGTATCGATGAGGGATGCGGGGATACAACCGCCGGAGGGGCCACCCGTCTGGGCTGCCTTGAACTTCTTGCCGTCGGGAATGCCGCCACCGATGTCGTAGATGACCTCGCGCAGGGTGGTACCCATGGGAACCTCAAGAAGACCGGTGTTGACGATCTTACCGCCAATAGCGAATACCTTAGTACCCTTGGACTTCTCAGTGCCCATGCCGGTGAACCAGTTCGCGCCATTCAAAATGATCTGAGGGATGTTCGCATAGGTCTCAACGTTGTTGAGAATGGTAGGCTGACCGAACAGACCCTTGACTGCGGGGAAAGGAGGACGGGGGCGGGGCTCACCGCGATTACCCTCGATAGAGGTCATCAGCGCGGTCTCCTCACCGCACACGAACGCACCTGCGCCCAGACGGATCTTGAGGTCGAAATTAAAGCCGGTGCCCAGGATGTTCTCACCCAAGAGACCCTCGGCCTTTGCCTGATCGATAGCGATCTGCAGACGGTCGATAGCGATGGGGTACTCGGCACGAACGTACACGTAACCCTCGTCAGCACCGATGGCATAAGCGGCGATGGCCATAGCCTCGATCACGGCGTGGGGGTCACCCTCCAGCACGGAACGATCCATGAACGCGCCGGGGTCACCCTCGTCGGCGTTACAAGCAACGTACTTCTTAACATTACCGCGGTTACCGCTGGCGAACTTCCACTTCAAACCGGTGGGGAATCCGCCGCCGCCGCGTCCGCGCAGGCCGGAATCCAGAACAGTCTGGATGACCTCGTCGGGGGTCATTTCGGTCAGGGACTTAGCCAGTGCCTCGTAACCGTCGCGCGCGATGTACTCACGGATATCCTCGGGATCGACGTAGCCACAGTTACGCAGGGCGATACGTCTCTGGTACTTGTAGAAGCCCATGTCGTTCAGGCCCGATGCGTGGTGGTCGCCGGTCTTCTCGTGGAACTGCAAACGCTCCACCGGCTTACCGCCGATGAGGTGCGCCTCCACGATCTCGGGGATATCCTCGGGGGATACCATGGAATAGAACGTACCCTCGGGGTAAACGATCATAACGGGACCGAGCGCGCACAGACCGAAGCAGCCCGTGGTCACGATCTTGATCTCGTCAGCAATGCCCTTGGCTGCCAGCTCGGCATCCAGAGCGTTTTTCAGAGCGGGGCTTCCCGAAGAGGTGCAGCCGGTACCACCACAGATCAGCACGTGCTTGCGCACCTTGCCCTCTGCCTTATCGGAGCCGTTACGCATTTCAACAAGAATCTGGTAGGATTCTCTCGCAGCTCTCAATTCTTCAATAGTACGAATCATCCTTGAGTTCCTCCTATCACATATACTTGGCAAGAATGCCGGCCATCATGTCCTTGGTCAGGCGGCCGTATACTTCGCCGTTGATGGTCAGAACAGGAGCCAGACCGCAAGCGCCGATGCAACGGGTTGCCTCCAGAGAGTAGCGACCGTCGGCAGAGGTGCTACCTACGGGCACGTTGAGGATTCTTGCACACTCCTCAATGATGTCGCCGGAGCCCTTAACGTAGCAAGCCGTACCGAGGCAAACTGCCACGGCGACCTCACCGTCAGGATTGAGCTTGAACTGCGCGTAGAAGGATACGACGCCGTAGATCTGCTCCAGCGGAATGCCGGTTCTGTCGGCGATGATTTTCTGCACCTCAATGGGCAGATAGCCGTAGACAGCCTGAGCCTCCTGCAGGATGGGCATAAGAGCGCCTGCGATGCCGTTATACTTGTCGATAATGGCGATCAGCTTCTCCTCCTGCTCGGGCGTGCCGCGGAATACGACCGTTGTCAGTTTCTTTTTCATTCCAAAAAACCCTCCCGAAATATAGTAATAAAAATTGACCGTAGGTATTATAACATAAAAGCTCAAAAAAATCTATACTATTTACAAAATATTTTCAAATATTTCGATGTTTTTTTCACAAAAAAGAAGACCGTCATTCCCCGCCCCGAAAAGGAGGAAAATGACGGCTCTCTGTCAGTAGAACCACTCAAGGTTTTTGCGAACGTAAAAGGTCATGCGGTTGCGCAGGTGCTTGGCGTTACCCATAATGAAATCGCGCACCCAATCGAAGTCATCCATATTGGCCGCGTTATCGTAGGCGGCGCGCAGCTTGCGGGCCATATCCTCATCCCCGTTTCCATAGATGGCCTCGGTCAAGGCATCCAGAAGGTCGGGATTGGCACCGAGGAACAGTCGCCACCCCTCGGGGGTATCCACCTCGGCAAGGTCGTAGAGCATCTTGTAGGCAGCAAGGGGCTTATACACGCCGTCCGCGCCGAAATGCTCCTCCTTGGCGAAGATGTTGGTCTGCCACAGTTCATCCTGGGGCAGGGCCACGATGGCCGACATGAAATAGGACATACGGCTGTTGATGCGGTCAAACGTCAGCTCATCAGCCGACACGTTGCGCCCCAGCTTTCGGTCGTACAGGAAGAAATTGGAGTCGCGGTCGCGGGACAGATAGACGAAAAACAGAAGTCCGCCACCCATAGCAACCATGCAGGTCGCAACGATGACCTCACACGCGGTATAGAAGCTCGATGAGGCGTTGGGCACGACGAAGGCGAATACGGCAACACCACCCAAAATCAGCACAAACGCGACTACGCTCAGCGCGGTGATCAGTTTTTTAGCATCCAATTTCATGATATGTAACCCCCCTCTGCACGCTCTCGGGCGCGCCGATGCAACAAGAAATTCATAAAAGTATTATAACATAGAATCACCTGTTTTGCAAGGGCTTTTATCAATATTTCTGGTGAATTTTTAGAGGTTCCCTTTACAGATTCCCAATCGTTTTACAGCAGGATGCAGATCAGTCCTCCGCTTCCCTCGTTGATGATACGCTCCAGCGTTTCGGACAGCTTGGCGCGGGATGCCTCGGGCATATGCTCCAGCTTGGAATGGATGCTCTCGTTGACCAGTTCGTAGAGACTCTTTCCGAACATATTGGATTCCCAGATGCGGGCGGGATCCTCCTCAAACTCGTGGAGCATATAGCGCACAAGATCCTCGGATTGCTGCTCTGTACCGACGATGGGATTGATTTCGGCCTCGATATTGGCACGGATCATGTGAACCGAAGACGCCGAGGCACGGAGCCTGACGCCGTAGCCCCCCGACTGCCGCACGATCTCGGGGTCATCGAGGCGCATATCCTCCACGTCGGGCATGACGATGCCGTAGCCCTTCTCGTCGCAATCCGCCAAGGCGGCGGCTACCTTATCGTAAGCCGTCTTCATGGCGGACAGATCACGCAAAAGCTCAATGAGCTCCTGCTCACCCGTGATGTCGAACCCCGACAGCTCGCTGATGACGCGGTAGTAAAGCCCATCAGCCATGTGGAGGCGGATATACGCGCAACCGCTCCCCAAGTTCACCTCGTCGATGCTCACGCTGCGGACGTATTCATTATCTGAGAAATCGGAAAAGGCATCGGGAATATCCCCGATCTTATGCACGCGGTCAGCAGCGCGGCGGAGCTGGGCAATGAGCGAGGTATGGATGGGATGAGTGGGTTCCAGCGCGGTCGTCCACTCGGGCAGGCGTACCCGCACCTCGGCCACGGGAAACTCACGGAGCACCAGCTCCAGAATGTGGCGGATATCCTCAGCGTCCAGATCCAGGCAGGACACGAGGGCAACGGGAACCCCGTATTTTGCCTCCAGCTCGTAGGCGAGGGCGATGGCGGCATCCGAATCGGGGCGCGCCGAATTGAGAATCATAGCAAAGGGCTTGCCGAGAGATTTCAGCTCGCGCACGACCCGCTCCTCGGCCTCCACGTAGCTCTCGCGGGAGATCTCCCCAATAGAGCCGTCGGTGGTGACCAGCATACCGATGGTGGCGTGCTCGGTGATGACCTTATGTGTCCCCATCTCCGCCGCTTCGATAAAGGGCATGGGCTCGTCACTCCACGGGGTACGAACCATGCGGGGCTGTCCGTTTTCAATCGTACCCAGCGCCTCGGGGACGATATAACCCACGCAATCGATCATCTTAACCCGCAGGGTGGCACTGCCGTCAAGTTGAATGGGAACTGCCTCGTCGGGGATGAATTTGGGCTCGGTGGTCATGACCGTCTTCCCTGCCGCCGATTGGGGCATTTCATCCCGTGCCCGCTCGCGGGAGTACCCTTCGCCGATGTTGGGCAGGACGAGGGATTCCATAAACCGCTTGATGAACGAGGATTTGCCCGAGCGCACGGGCCCCACGACCCCGATATAGATATCCCCGCCCGTGCGGGCGGCGATATCCTCATAGATGCTGTGCTTCGCCATTTGCTTGTACCTCCGTAGAATTTTTCGTTGGTTCAGTATATGGATGTAGCAGGCGAATTAGAACGGGCACAGAAAAAAGCTGACCGAGAGGCACTCCCGATCAGCTTTCTTATTCTTAATAGTGTATATCAGCGGTTGAGGATGAGCTTGGTCAGCTCGACGGGGGCAACGATCACGCCATCCTTATAGACGCGCATATTGCCCGATGCGATCTCGTCAATGAGAACCACCTCGCCATTATGGTAGCCGAACTCGAACTTAATATCCCACAGATCCAGACCGATGGTCTTGAGATCGTCGGCGACGATCTTGGTGATCTTCAAAGTCTGCTCCTTCATGCTCTCGAACATAGCGGGAGACATGACGCCGAGCGCGGCAAGACCCTCGCCGGTAACCAGCGGGTCACCCTTAGCATCGTTCTTGAAGGTACACTCAACGTAGCCGCCCTCAAGAGGGGTACCGTCAGCGATATACTCACCGTAGCGGCGGATAAAGCTACCCGTAGCAACCAGACGGCAGATGACCTCCAAACCGTTACCGCCCTGCGCCTTACCGAGACAATCGGCGTTCAGCACCTCCATGGTAGCGTTCTCGACGTCAGCCGAAACGTAGTGAGTCTTGATGCCGGCTGCCTTGAGCATCTCGAAATAGTAAACCGAGGTCTGCAGGTTTGCCTTGCCGATACCCTCGATGGTCAGACCGACGGCGTTCTCACCGGGATCAAACACGCCGTCCTTGCCGGTGCAATCGTCCTTGAACTTGAGCAACACGTTGCCGTTTTCCAGCTCGTAAACATCCTTGGTTTTGCCTTGATAAAGCTTTTTCATACGATTCTCCTTTTTGTATCAATGTGGCACGCTGACCGCGGAGGGATTTCCATTCCGTCGTGGTTGCAGGAACCATACTAACTTATTATATCACTTTTTGCGTATTTTTGCAATACCTCACGCAAAAGAAATGCAAAACAAATTTTAAAAATCCGAGGTGGGATCACAGCAGGGGCACGCCTGCCTCCTCGCAGAGGCGCACGGTTTCGGCATCCCAAATGCTGGATTGCACCTCGCCGATATGGGCACAGCCCATCATGAGCATACAGAGGCGAGACTGGCCGATACCGCCGCCGATGGTGAGGGGAAGCTCGTCGGCGAGCAGCATCTTATGGAACGGAAGCTCGCGGCGGTCATCACAGCCCGCGAGGGTAAGTTGGCGATCCAGCGACTCGGCATCCACGCGGATACCCATAGAAGAAATCTCAAGCGCGCGGCCGAGGGTTTCATCCCAAAAGAACAGGTCACCGTTGAGCTGCCAGTCGTCGTAGTCGGGGGCTCGGCCGTCGTGGCGGTTGCCCGAGCGGAGCTTGCCGCCGATCTGCATGATGAAGGCGGTGGGATGCTCCTTAACAAACGCCCGCTCGCGCTCCGAGCCGGTCTTCAAGTCGGGGTACAGATCCTCAAGCTCCTGAGTGGTAATAAAGGTCACGTCACGGGAGAGGGTGGTTTTCAGCTGAGGAAAGCGAACGCGCAGGCGATCGCTGGTATTGCAGATGGCATCTACAATGGCGCGGACGATAAGCTGAAGATACTCCACCGTGCGGGTTTCGCGGGTGATGATCTTCTCCCAGTCCCACTGGTCCACGTAGATGGAGTGGATGTTATCCAGCTCCTCGTCGCGGCGGATGGCGTTCATATCGGTATACAGACCGTTGCCCACGCTGAAGCGGTAACGCTTGAGGGCAAGGCGCTTCCATTTGGCCAGCGAGTGAACCACCTCGGCCTCTGAACCGATGGCAGGGACGTCGAAGGAAACGGGGCGCTCGTAACCGTTGAGATTATCGTTCAAACCCGAGGCGTCGGTCACGAACAGGGGGGCGGACACGCGCTTGAGGTTCAGTGCCGAGGCGAACTCGGACTGGAAGGTGTCCTTGATATAGGCAATGGCGCGCTGGGTATCGTAGGCATCCAGCACGGGACGGTAGCCGTCCGGGATGAAGGTCTTATTCATAGCGTAATTCCCTTCCGTTTCCTCGCACGAGAAAACATGGATATACAAATCCTATACAGTATATCATAAATATAGTACAAAGTCAAGAGTTTTCGGCAGAATTGGGGGCCACGGGGTCGCCTGATTCCGGTGACCCCGGCATATCGGACAGAAAATCGGGGGTATAATCCGACACGGCGGCTTCTTTTCCCTGTCGATAGCCAATGAATCCGCACTCGTCCGCGGTGTCCAGCACCGACTCGTACTCGAAATCGGTCAGGCGGCGGCGCAGATTGGGATAGGGACAATCGGAGGCAAATTCGGGCGTATACTGGCGCATCACCGAAAGTCGTATTTTGTCGAGCGGAAGGATCGTGGCAAGGTGGCGAATGACGGCCATCGAATCCTTGCGGCAGCCCGGCAGGACAAGGTGGCGCACGAGCAGGCCCCGCGTCATCATCCCCTCGCCGTCAAAGGCTACTCCCCCCACCTGGCGGAGCATCTCGATCACCGCCTCTGTCGCGCGCTCGGCGTAATCGGGGGCAGCAGAGTAGCTTGCGGACAGCTCGGAGGACAGATATTTAAAATCGGGCATATAGATATCCACGAGTCCGTCCAAGCGTCGCAGGCCCTCGACCGAATCATAGCCCCCGCTGTTCCACACCACGGGGATGTGCAATCGGGGCTTGACAGACGAAAGAACTCGCGAGAGCGCATCGGTATAGTGGGTGGGGGTGACGAGGTTGATATTGTGAACGCCCTCGTTTTGCAGACCAAGGAAGATCTCGCAAAGCTCGTCCTCGCTCACGCGGCGGCCGCGGCGGTCGTGGCTGATGACGCGATTCTGGCAGAACACGCAACGCAGATTACAGCCCGTAAAGAAGACCGTACCCGAGCCACGCGTGCCGCTGATGGGCGGCTCCTCCCACGCATGGGGGGCGGCACGGGAAATAAAAATCCCGTCGGGCATACCGCAAAAGCCGCGCCCCTCGGCCGAGCGATCAGCATGGCACCCGCGCGGGCAATCATCACATAAACGAACGCAGGACATGGCGGTGCAAATCTCCTTCCGACGGAATTTATCCAATTATACAACATAAAACGAAATAAATCAAGAATTTTGTTTTATTTTTTTGTTTACAAACCGCCCGCTATATGGTATAATATATTCTTGGAAAGGAATGGGAATTTTTATGTCTGTTTCCGTTTTTGATAAAAATCACGCATCCTACGAGCGAAGCTCGCCGATTCGCACCGCGGAGATCCTCTGCGTGGGCACCGAGCTTTTGCTGGGGGATATTGTCAATACCAACGCCGCCTATCTCTCCCGCCGACTGGCAGGATTGGGCATTTCGGTCTACCACCAGACCGTGATCGGGGATCACCCCGATCGCCTGCGTGCCGCGCTGGAGGACGCTTTCTCGGGGCACGGCCGCCCCAAGGCCGATCTCGTGATCCTCAGCGGCGGACTCGGGCCCACCTACGATGACCTGACCAAAGAGACCGTTGCCTCCTTCTTCGGGCGATCCATGCAGCTCCACGAGGAGTCGCTGACCCGCATCCGCGCCTACTTCGACCGCATGGGACGAGTCATGGCACCCAGCAACGAAAAGCAAGCCATGATGCCCGATGGCGCAGTGGTATTCCCCAACGACTACGGCACGGCTCCCGCGCTGGCCGTCGGGGACGGCACCCGCACCGCCATTCTCTTGCCCGGCCCGCCCGCCGAGTTGGAGCCCATCTTTGACGAGCAGGCGGTTCCCTTCTTGCGGCAGTTCACCGAAGGGGTACTCATCAGCCGTAACGTACACATCATGGGCATGGGTGAATCCGACGTGGAGGCACGTCTGCACGATGTGATGGTCAACTCGACCAACCCCACGCTCGCGCCCTACTGTCAGGCAGGTGAGGTGCGCCTGCGCGTGACCGCGCGCGCCGAGGATGCCGACACCGCTCTCGCCATGTGTGACGAAATGATCGAGACCATTCAGCGAACCGATATTGCGCCCTATATCTACGGCATTGACGTAGAGAATATGGAAACCGCTCTGGTACGCAACCTGACTGACCGCGGACTGACCGTGGCGTGTGCCGAATCCTGCACGGGCGGCATGATCGGAGAGCGCATCACCGCCGTCCCCGGTGCGTCGCAAGTGTTCCTTGGCGGGTGCATCACCTATACCAACGATATCAAAATCAAGCTCCTCGGCGTGGATCCCGCGCTGATCGACGCGCACACCGAGGTGAGCGCCGAGGTCGCCGCGGCTATGGCAGACGGCGCGCGCCGCGCCTTGGGCAGTGACGTCGCCATCGCCACCACGGGCTACGCGGGACCGGGAGGCGGCACCGAGCAAAATCCCGTGGGAACGGTATATATCGGCGTTGCCACCGCGAAGGGGGCATCCGCCGTCCGCGTCAACTACTCGGCGCGCAAATCCCGCGAGTATATCCGCCGCGCGGCATCCTCTCAGGCCATGAAGCTGGCGCTGACCGAGGTACTGTCGGGCACAAATCAAAAATAAACAGCCGCCGTGGCGGCAGGAGGTTATAACACTATGGCAAAGTTTAGAAAAATCGGTATCCTTTCCTCGGGCGGTGACGCGCCCGGTATGAACGCGGCGATCCGCGCCGTCACCCGCCGCGCGCTCAGCCAAGGCATTGAGGTCGTGGGCATTCTCGGCGGTTACGCGGGCCTGCTCGGCGCGGCTGACGAGAGCGATCCCGATGTGATCCGCGCAAAATACCTGCGCCCCCTCGACACCCGCAGTGTTTCCAACATCGTAACACGCGGCGGCACCATGCTGTACTCCAGCCGTTGCCCCGAGTTTAAAACCGAGGCAGGCATGGCCAAGGCACTCAAGACCTGCCACGAGCACGAGATCGACGCCGTGATCGCCATCGGCGGTGACGGTACCTTCCGCGGCGCCACCGATCTGACCAACCACGGCATCCCCTCCATCGGTATCCCCGGCACCATCGACAACGATATTACCGCCACCGACCAGACCATCGGCTTTGACACCGCGCTCAACACCGCCCTTACCATGATCGACGCTCTGCGCGACACCGCCGAATCCCACGCCCGTTGCATCGTAACCGAGGTTATGGGTAACGGCTGCGGCTTCCTGTCCCTCTATTTGGGTATTGCGACGGGTGCCATTTCCATTGCCATCCCCGAGATGCCCTTTGACCGTGCATACGCCATCAACCGCATCCGCGACGCGCGCGAAAAGCACGGCAAGCGCGGCATCATCGCCATCTGCGGCGAGGGTATGCCTGACATCAATGGCGTGAAGTACGGCCAGGATTTTGCCGACGAGATCGCCGCCTCCACCGGCATCGACACCCGCTTTACCAAGCTGGGTCACATCATCCGCGGCGGCAACCCCACCCTGCGCGACCGTCTGACCGCCACCCAAATGGGCGTGGAGGCCGTCAATATGCTGCTGGAGGGCCGAAGCAACCTCGTCATGTGCGTAACCGAGAACCGCATCACCTCGGTAGACATCAACTTCGCGCTGGTTCTGGACAGAATGTATAAGAACAAGCTGAAGGACGGCGACCTTGAGGGCTTCACGGGCTATCAGCTCGCACAGATGAAGGCCCGTTGCGAGGCAAGACACGCCAAGATCAAGCGTCTGTACGGCATTTCCTACGATATTTGTATGTAAACGTGATCAAAACAAAAGCACCGCACGCCGCTCCTTGTGAACGGCGCGCGGTGCTTTTATGCAAAAGAGCTAAATTATTAGTCTTATTTTCTTGCATTTGCACGAAAAACTGTTCTTGCTTTATTCCGGCATTTATGGTATAATATAATAGTATACATTCATCCCTATGATGAAAATTCAATACATGGAGGTTTTACATGAAACGCATTCTCGTGTCCGTTCTTGCCGCCTTGATGCTGGTCAGCACCTTTGCATCCTGCGCCAACAACGACGGAAACACCGACGAAACCAAGGACGCCGTAACCATTGACGAGGGCACCCTCAAGGAAACCTTGGACATCCCCGACACCAAGTACAACGGCTTGGAGCTGATCTTCCTCACCCGTGACGAGGGCGAGTGGTCCACCACCGAGATCTTCTCCGAGAAGGCCAATGAGGACAATATCAGTAACGCCGTCTACGAGCGTAACGATATGATCCGCGAGAAGTACGACGTCATCATCAAGGAATTCAAGGAAGAAATCGGCAAGCACAACCAGAAGGTCCAGACCGAGGTCAAGGCTCCCACGGGCGACTTCTCCGTCCTCATTTCCAACACCGACGTATCCTCTACTCTTGCCACCAACGGCTGCCTTTGGAATCTGAAGTCCGATGAAATTGAGTATCTCGACTTCTCCAAATCCTGGTGGGACCAGAAGCTGGTTGAGGGTATGTCCATCGGTGACCGTCTGCACTTCGCCACCGGCGATCTGCTGACCTCCGACAACGACGCGACCTTCGCCATCCTCTTCAACAAGTCGCTGGCCACCGACGCACAGCTCCCCAACCTCTACGAGCTGGTCGACTCCAACCAGTGGACGATGGATAAGTTCTACGAGTTCGAACAGACCACCAAGCAGGACAAGGACGGTAACGGTAAGCTGGAATACAACAGCGATATCTGTGGCTTCGCTTACACCACCGACTCCAAGTACTGCTTCCTGTACGCAGGCGGCGTTAAGGTAACCGAAAAGGACGAGAACGACGAGCCCGTCTACACGCTGGACGTGGGACGCGCCGACGACATCGCCGACAAGTGCCGACTGATCTTCTCCAAGGAATTTACCGTTGATATGAACAACCCCGGTGACGGTG
>CAJGEA010000046.1 GCA_904502015.1 uncultured Clostridia bacterium
GCCGCGTGCGCCCACCATCAAGGGAAAAGGATACATAAGGAAAAACCGTAGGTTTTCCCTTATGCGGCGCCTCTTTTGGTACGCCGAGCCCGCAAGGGCGAGGAGATCTCCCGCTGGTGGGAGAAAAGTACATAAAAACAGATATCAAACAGACAAATAAATCCAAATTTATTTAAGTTCTTGAAGTTCCAAGAAACTTCTTTCAAGAAGTTTCTTGGTGGGGTGCAGGGGGAAACCCCTGCGTGGACGATCCCCCCACAATAATAGAGAGAGCCCACCGCGCAAGCGGTGGG
This sequence comes from uncultured Clostridia bacterium, assembly GCA_904502015.1. GTDB lineage: Bacteria > Bacillota > Clostridia > Oscillospirales > CAG-272 > CAMEON01. The sequence continues at coordinate 294 of CAJGEA010000046.1, forward strand.
CTCTGGCTGTTATTCGAGATGCAGGCTGTCGGCGTTGAGGAATGCGTGGGCGGACAGCATGGAGTCGGTGGGGATCACGCGGGACGCACCGCAGTGGCGGCAGGTCAGCTTGATGCCCTCGTCGGTCAATTCTGCCTCGTAGCGGCTCTCACCTTCGATCTCGCCATTGGCCGCCTCGCTCTCAGGGGTGGGGCTGGGCGCGTCACCGTCGGTCAGCGCGGGATCGGGGTGGCAACGGCAGAAAATCTTGCCCTCGGCATCCAGATCGTTGATGACGAACATCACGATGTCTAGAATCTGGGGGTCGGCCAAATCGTGCTCGTCGCCGTGGAGCGCCGAGAAATCGGTAATGCCTTGCTCCTCCAGCATATCCAGAAGCTCCAGCTCGGTGCGCGCCAGCTCGGCCTTGACGTGGTTGATCTCTCCCGTAAAGCAAATGTTGATGCCCGAATAGGGGCAGGAGAGCACGAAAAGGTCATCCGAGAAGAACAAGGAGGACTTGACGGTGAAGGTGTGCGGCGTGGAGCACAGCATACAGGGGACGGTGAGTCGCACAGTGCCGTCGCGGTTGTATACGATTTGCATCTCGCTGTCCGCACAGGTGCATTTGAGCTTGATGAGATCGGCCGAGAGCTTGAACAGACCGACGGCGCTCATAACGCCCGCGCCGCAATCGGGGCAACGGTAGGCAACAGTCGTGCGCTTTTCGTTCAGTAGCATAGCGTGGATTCCTTCCTGCCCCGCGGAGGGGCGACCGCCTTTAGGGCGGGTGATGGGCGGCATGCTACCCATAGCGTATGCCGCAGAGGGACGTGGGGTGCTTCTGTATTTCGTATTAAGAGGGGCTGTTGCCGTTGGCAACAGCCCCGTGGGCGGAATGACCCGCTCGTATGAAAGGGTAGGGAATCAGGCAGCGGTCTCGGCGTCGGTAGCAGCCTCGGTAGCAGCCTCGGTAGCGGCCTCAGTGGTAGCCTCGGTAGCGGCCTCGGTAGTAGCGGAGGTGGTTGCCTCAGTGGTGGCAGAGGTGGTCTCCTCAGCGTGATCATGGCCCTCGTGCGAGTAGTCAACGGTTACGTTGTACTTCTCAACGGCAGCCTCAAACCAGTCGTTCAGCTTATCGCTTGCCACTTTCTCGCGGCCGTTGGCGATCCAGGTCTCCTCGTTCTCACCGTCAAAGAGGACGATGTAGTTGCCGCTCTTTTCGGTCTTGATGTTGGCGATGTCGCCCTTCTTGCGGCCCTCGGCATACAGCCACTCGCCCAGCTTCTCGTCCACACCCGACTCGGAGATCTTCTCCTTGAGGTCGGCGGAGGTGCCGGCGGCGTACTTCTCAACCAGCTCGGCGAACTTCTCGGCGGTGGGATCCTTCTCAAACTCGGCGAACATGGCCTCAGCCTTCTGTACGGCGGTCTGTGCGTTCTCAACCTTGGTCTTGTCGTCGTCGGTCAGAAGCAGGTAGTAAGCGTTCTTGGTCTTCTCCTCGTCCAGAACCATGACCTTGTCTACGCAGTACCAGATGTTGGTGGTCACCTTGGTGGTAGAGGAGGAGGAAGAAGAGGAGGAGCTGGTGGTCTCGGAGGTGATGACCTTGTAGTCACCTGCCTTGCGACCGTCGCCAAACAGCCACTTCTGCAGGTCGGTAGCGTCCTTGGAGGTGGGATCGGTGTAGGCTGCCGAGCCAGTGTCGTAGACCTTGCCGAGCTCGGTGGTCAGGCTGGTGTTGATGCCGGTCACGATGGCGTAAGCGGCCTTCTCGTAGTCGGTGGTCTGCTTATCGGTGAAGACCTCCTTATCCTCGGTCAGCTTGTGGATGGCCATCAGCGTGGTCTTAACGTTGGCACGGGTGGTGTCCTTGCCTGCCTCGTCGGTGACGTTTGCCTTGGTGATCTTCTCCTCGTAGAGCTTCGAGAAGTTCTGCTCAACGAAATACTCAACGATGACGGCCTTTACCTCGTCGGCGGTCTTGCACTTCTCGATGTCTTCCTTCATGGAGTTGTTGACCAGCTTGTAGTAAGTGTACTTGGTGGTGTAGAAGTCACCCTTGTTCTCGTCGCGGTACTTCTCGATTTCGGAGAGCTCGGTCGCGTCCTTGTACTCCTCAAAGAGCTCCTCGGCGTACTCGATGCCCACGTAGTACCAGGTCATAGCCTCGCGCAGAACCTTCTCGGTTACGCCCGTGCCAACCCACTTACTCAGGTACTTGGAGAAGGTCACGTCGTTGGCCTTGGCGGTCTCCTTCAGGCCCTCGACGTAGGTGTCAACGTCAGCCTTGGTGGACTCAACGAGGGAGTCATACTTGCCCTCCTCGCGTGCGCCCTCGCAGTAAGCCAGGTACTGCTCGGCGTAGTTGTAAGCACCCTCGTCAAACGAGTCGGTGTTGGCGTAGGAGGGAAGGGCGGCGTTGATGTAGGACTGTACGTTGGGATACATTTTGGTGATGCCGTAGTAGTCCTGCATCATACCGTACTGGTAGTACATGTACTCGGTGTAGAGCTGGTTCTGAGCCACGTGGTAGCGGTAGACGTCCAGGTGGTTCTCGGTGATCTTGTAGTTGTTACTCTTGGCGGCGGTGTCAAAGTGGCCGATGATACCGATCGAGTCGATGAGGGAGTAGCCCAGAATGACTACAACCAGAACGAGAGACACGATCAGGATGAGCGACACGTAAGGGAAGCCGCGCTTGGCAGTTGCTTTCTGGTTCATTGTCGAAAATCCTTTCTTTTTGGCGCATCCCACGGGGGAGACGCGAGGTTGCGTTCGCTCGGTTGCCGTTTCCGAAAAAAGGCATACGACCGAACAATACTCATATTATACCGCTATTTCATGATGAATTTATGAACAAGACGTGAATCGGGGTAAAATTTTCTGTTATTTACCCCAATTTTTTTATAAAAATCATCCGATTCGCGGGAATTATGGGGGGTTAAACGTCCATGATGATGGGGAGAATCATGGGCTTGCGCTTGGTATGGGAGTAAAGGTAACGGGTAATATCGTCTCTCACGCGGTTTTTGATCTCGTACCAATCGGCGCCCGAGCGGTCGAGCGAGTTTGTGATGGCATCGGCGGCGATGCGCTTGACCTCGTCCATCAGTGCCTCGGACTCGCGGACGTACACGAAGCCGCGGGATACGATATCGGGGCCCGAAACGAGCAGACCTGCGTTTGCGTCCACCGCGGCGACTACCACGATCAGACCGTCCTGCGAGAGGTGCTTGCGGTCGCGCAGGACGATGTTGCCCACGTCGCCCACGCCGTAGCCGTCTACGAGAACCACGCCTGCGGGGACGGTGCCGCCCCACTTGGCGCTCTTTTCATCGATCTCCAGCACCTTGCCGATGTCCGAGATGAAGGTGTGGCCGGAGGGAATGCCCATGGACATAGCCAGCTCGCGGTTGGCGGCCATGTGCTTGTATTCGCCGTGTACGGGCATGAAGTAGTGGGGGCGCAGAAGGCCCTGCACCAGCTTCAGCTCCTCCTGGCAGGCGTGGCCCGACACGTGAACGTCGGCGGCGGCATCGTTGATGACCGTCACGCCCATTTTGGACAGCTCGTTGACGATACGCCCTACCAGCTTTTCGTTGCCGGGGATGGCGCTGGCCGAGAGCACGACGAGGTCGCCGAGTCCCAGCGTGACCTGGGAGTGATCGCCGAACGCCATGCGGTAGAGGGCGGACATGGGCTCGCCCTGGCTGCCCGTGGTGATCAGAGTCAGCTCGGAGGGCTTGTAGCGCTTCATGTCGGCAATGTCGATGAGCACGCCCTCGGGCACCTTCATGTAGCCCAGCTCTACGGCGGCGGTGACGATGTTGATCATACTGCGTCCCGTGACGGCGACCTTGCGGCCGTGGCGGGCGCTGGTGTCAATGATCTGCTGGACGCGGTGGACGTTGGAGGAGAAGGTGGCGATGACGATGCGGCTGTCGGGGTTCATGGTGAAGATCAGCTCCAGCGACTTGCCTACCTTTTTCTCGGAGGGGGTGTAGCCGGGACGCTCGGCGTTGGTGGACTCGCACATCATGAGGAGCACGCCCTCACGCCCCAGCTCGCCCAGACGGGTGAGATCCATCATGTCGCCCTCAATAGGGGTGAGATCCAGCTTGAAGTCGCCCGTGTGGACGATCATGCCGAGGGGGGTGTTGATGGCCAGCGCGCATGCGTCGGCGATGGAGTGGTTGACGTGGATGAATTCGCAGGTGAAGGAGGCACCGAGACGCACGGTGTCGCCTGCGTGGACGCAACGGAGATCTGCCTGCCACGGGAGCTTATGCTCCTGCAGCTTGTTTTCGATGATGCCCAGCGTCAGGCGGGTGCCGTAGATGGGGGGGCAGATCTTTTGCAGGATATAGGGAATCGCGCCGATGTGGTCCTCGTGGCCGTGGGTCAGCACCAAACCGCGGATGCGGTCGCGATTTTGCTCCAGATAGGTGATGTCGGGGACAACCAGATCGATGCCGGGCATCTCGTCCTCGTCGGGAAAGCCGATGCCGCAGTCGATGATGATGATGTCGTCGCCGTACTCCACCACCGTCATATTCTTGCCGATCTCGTTCAGACCGCCGAGGGGGATGACGCGAAGCTTGGCACCGGGGATGCGGGTGAGGGGGGACGCAGGCTGGGTTGCCTTTTTCTTTTTCTCGGGGGCAACGGTGCGTGCGTTGGTCACGATGGAATCCTCCACGCTGACCACCGAGGGCAGGCGGCTCTTGCCGCGGCTCTTCTTGGCAGGAGTGGCGGATTTCGCTACCTCGGGGGTGGGCACGGGTGCCTCGGTCTTGCCTTTAGCGCTCTTGCGCCCCTTGCGGTTGTGAACGGGGGCGGCGGGCTTTTCGTCCGCAACGGCTTCGGGGGCGGTGTTTTTCTTCGTTTTGCCCGATTTTGCGGGTTTAGAGGAGGCAGTCTCTGCACTCTTGCCGCCGTTCTTCTTGCGCCCGCGCGCGTTGGCGGGGGCGGCGTCACGCGTATCCTCGTCAAAGAAGGGCGAGAGAATTTCGGGGGTGGCAAGGATGTCACGCGAGCTGATCTTGAATTCGCCGCTGCCCTTGGAACGGTCGGATTTGCTCCGTCCGCTCATGAAGCGACGACCGCGGCCGCCCGAGGACTTGCCGTACGGCTTTTTGGATGTTTCTTTTTCACTCATTATTGTAGCTTGATTTCCTTTCCGTCCCCCGAAAGACGTGTCGGGCGAGCCGCGGGGGACGGGCGGCGCGCCGTGAGCGTATCGTGAACCGTGAATGCCCGTCTCAATGCGGGCGCACGGAAAAAGATTCCTGTCCCGCGGGGATTCCCGAGGGACAAGAATGATGGATTATGTTGAGAGAGGGAAACGTGAAAAATCGCCCGTCAAGGTACAAAAGGGCATAGCTTCCCCATAGGGCGGTTTCGCGGAGAAACCGCAAACCGCACGTTGCACCGTAAAAACCGCATTTGGCGTCGGGCGTGTGGGGCTCGGCGCGGCATCGGGACTCAAGACGTTCCACCCAATGCTCCATCGAAATGGGGTTTCTGCGCGGTGCGGCATTCCCGTGTCGCGGTCACGCCGTCGGGGCGTGGAACAAGGAATGCGATCCGAACACAAACATCTTATCTATTATACACCATTTCCGTCCCGTTGTCAACAGGTTGCGGGAATTTTCTGCCGCCAGGCAAAAGGGAATTAAAGAAGATGCAACAGCAGGAAGAGAATCCCCGTGCTCCCTCCGCCGCAAAGAAGTCCTGCCGTGAACCAGAAAAATCCCCCGCGGCGGGCCTTGGGCCTTGTCTGCGCGGGCGGCGCGGGCACGAGCCGCTCCCGCGGCAGACTTCGCTCCAGTATGCGGTTGGCCTCGCGGATCATATCCTGCTCGCTGGCTCCGTCCCCCTCGGCCTCTCGCCGCATGACGAAATAAGCCTCTTCAAAAACGCGGCTGTCCCGCGTGCGCACAACGATCATGCGCTTTTGTGCTCCCCGAATCATAGACTACCTCCTCATTGGGTTGATGCAGTCTATTATAGCCCGCCATGCTCATGTCTTAAACAGAATACGGCAAACAAGGCAGGAAAAGGTCACGCAAAACGCCATGACCGCCAGCGCGCAGGGCAGGGCGTAGCGGGTGCGTCGGATGCCCACCGAGGAAAAGTACACCGACAGCACGTACACCGCCGTGTCCGACGAGCCCATGATGACGGCGGCGCACAGGGCGGGGAAGGCGTCTGCCCCCAGCGACGCCATGAGATCCTTGAACACCGCCAGCGAGGCACTTCCCGAAAACGGGCGTGTCAGGAGAAGGGGGGCGAGCTCGGAGGGGATGCCCACCCGCCCCATCACGGGGGCGAGCAGATTCCCGAGCAGATCGAGAAGTCCCGATGCCCGCAGCATGCCCACCCCGCACAGCATGGCGCATAGGGTGGGGAGCAGGCGCACGGCGGTGGACAGCCCCTCCCGTGCTCCCTCGGTAAAGATCCCAAAATAGTCCTGCCGTCCGCTCAGCAGGATGACACCGCAGGCCACGATCACGAGGGGAATTACCCATGCGGCAGCCGCGGATAGAATGTCGGATAGGCCCACGGCGGCTACCTCCTGCGCGCGCCGACGCCGCGAAGCCCTCGCGTCAGGAGCAGGGCAAGGGCGGCCGAGCAGAGGGAGGTGATCCACACGGCCCCCACCACGGCAAAGGGATTGGCCGATCCTGCCTCCTCCCGCATGACGATGATGGTGGAGGGTACGACCGACACCGAGGCGGTGTTGAGCACCGCCAGCGTGATCATGTCGCCCGAGGCGCGGTCGGGGGTGGGATTGATGCCTTGGAGCTTTTGCATGGCGCGCAGAGCCAGAGGGGTGGCGGCGTTGCCCAGCCCCAGCAGATTGGCGCTGACATTGGCGCAGATGTCCTCCGCGCCCTCGCCGCTCGCCCATGCGTCGGGGAAAAAGAAGTGGATCAGCGGGCGCATCAGCCACGAGAGCATCCGCATCACCCCCGCCTCGCGGAGCACCGCCATCACGCCGCTCCAGAAGCACATCATGCCCGCCAGAGACAGCGTAAGGTTGACCGCCCCCGAAACGGCGTCCAGCACGGCGCCGCCCAGTGCCTCGCCCCGCCCGAGGATGACCGCCGCCGCGGTGGCCAGCACGGCCATGACGCCGAATATTTTTCCTAACATACGTTGTCCTCCCATCTTGCGGGGATTGCCCCCGTTATTTTGTAATGTAGCCTTGCTTGTGATTTGCGTTCAAATTTGGATTTGTGCCTGCGGCACAGCTTTGGCTCGGGGATGGGTATCCCGCGCCAAGCATTTCACCCGAAGGCGAGGTGTTTCAAATTTGGATTTATCGGTCTGATAGAATTTGTATACTCGCCCGGGTGCTAAGGGGGGTGCAGGGGGCAAAGCCCCCTGCACCTAACAAAGAATGGCCGGCGGTGTCGGGGGCGGCCTTGAGCGCCCCGACGCGCACCGATAGGTGCAAGAAAAATTCTTATCACATATGGTTTTTGGCGCTTTCCTTGTTCTATATGTTTTTTAGTTATTGCCAATTTTCTTGCGGCTTCCGCCGCGCGTCAGAGGGCGTTCCCCCCTCCGACACCGCCCCCCTTGGCGTTTTCGTGTCGGGGGCTTCGCCCCCGACACCCCCACGCAATTGAAACCCCAACTCACCGCAAAACCCCAATTTGAATAATAGGTTGATTTCTTTGCTATATATATACACGCAAGGCGTCGGGCAGGTGCGCCGACGCCTTGCGTTCAATCGGTCAGGATACCAGCACGCGAAGCACCTCGCGCACGAGGCGATAGGTGCGCTCCACCGAGGGGATGGACAATTTTTCACGAGGGGTGTGGATATCCCGCATATCGGGGCCGACCGAAATGATGTCCATGCCGGGCATCTTATCCGCCAGAATACCGCATTCCAGACCCGCGTGGATGACCTCCACGGCGGGGGTAACGCCGCCGTACAACCGCTCGCTCACCGCGCTCCACACGTCACGCAGAGGGGACACGGGCGCATAGTCCCAGCCGGGGTAGCGGGCCGAGTGAACGGCGCTTCCCTGCCCCGCAGTGCAGATCTTGGCCAGCAGGGCCAGCTCGCGCTCAGCGTCGTCCAGATGGCTTCCCACCGCCGAACGGGTGGCAAAGGCGAAATGCACCTCGGTGGGCTTTCCGTCGCCGTCGGTCACCGTACGCGCGATGCCGAGATTGCGGGAATAGGCAACCAAGCCCTTGACGTGGGCGCTCATGGACAGCACGCCGTCGCGAACGAGAGCCACCACCGCCAGCACCTGTGCGGTGCTTTCCGCGGTCATGGTCACAGCGGCTGTTTCCTTGTCGCTCACCTCTGCCGTACAGACGAAATTTTTATCAACCTCAATTACATTCGGCTCGGCGCGCATCAGATCGGCCTCGGCGCACGCATCGGCGCACAGCCGCTCTGCAGTTTGAGCGTCAGCAACCAGCAACCTAGCCGTCGCATCGCGAGGGATGGCGTTATCCTTGCCGCCGCCGCTGATCGAGATCAGGGAAAGATCATACCGCGCCGACAGCGCGTACAGCACGCGGCCCAACGCCTTGATGGCGTTGGTGTGTCCCTCGTGGATCTCCACGCCCGAATGACCGCCCGAGAATCCCGAAAGGGTAAGCGTAACGGTCACGCCCTCGCGCATCTCCGCCGAAACGGGCACGGTGATGTCGGTACGAACTCCGCCCGAACAGCCTGCGGTCAGAACGCCCTCACACTCGCTGTCGAGGTTGATCATACGCGTCGCCGTGGCCCCGGCCGCAACAGGGTCAAACGCGTGCGCGCCCTCAAGACCCGTTTCCTCGGACACGGTGAACAGGCACTCCAGCGCGGGATGGGGCTCGGGGGGATTGTCCAGCAGGGCCAGCATCATGGCTACCGCCACGCCGTCGTCACCGCCCAGCGTCGTCCCGTCGGCTGAGATCCAGCCGTAGGCGTCCACCGAAAGCTTCAGTCCGTCGGTGGCGAAATCGTGCGCCGAGGCGGCATCCTTTTCGCCCACCATGTCAAGGTGTCCCTGTAGCATGACGGCAGGCGCACTCTCACAGCCCGCCGAGGCGCCCCGTTTGACGAACACGTTATGCACCTCGTCGCGGTAGCAGTACAGCCCCCGCGCGCGGGCGAAATTCTCCACGTAATCGGCGATCGCGCGCTCGTCCCCCGACACATGGGGAATGGCGCAGATCTCCTCAAAATATTGCATCACAAGCGCGGGCTCGTAGCCTGCCAGAACACGGTTGCCCATAGCAATCCCTCCTTTATTATATAGCCGAGGGGAAGACGCTCCCAAAAGCTCTCCCCCTGCAAATGTAAAAGCATATTGTCCCTTGCGGGAAATAACCGGAGCTCAACGGTTTGCGGCCAATGACCAATGACCAACGGTCAACGACTAACGACTAACGTTCAACGGCGCAGATCCATACGCGCGGGTAGCTCCACCATGCCCTCGGGCATCATGGACAAGTAGGGCAAGAGTGCGCCCGCCCCTCGCACGATGCTGCGAATGGGCTCTCTGGCCATATAAGTGGGAACGCCCGTAACCCGTTGGATCAAGCGATCCAACCCGTGAAGCAGGCTGCCGCCTCCCGTCATGACCATACCGTTCTGAAGAATATCCCCCACCAGCTCGGGCGGTGTCTGCTCGATCACCGAGCAAATGGAATCCAGAATGGCGGTAATGGGCTCGTTCAACGCCTCCAGCATTTCCTTGGAGCTGAGCACGATCTTATGGGGAAGCCCCTCGGTCAACGATCGTCCGCAAACCTCCATATAGTCGGGATTGCGATGCTCGTAAACCTCGCCGATGTGAATTTTTACATCCTCCGCCGTCCGCTCGCCGATGAGCAGATTGTAGCGGCGGCGCACGTAATTCATAATTGCCTCGTCAAAGGTATCGCCACCGATGCGGATGGAGTCGGATACCACCACGCCGCCCATAGACAGCACCGCAATATCGGAAACACCGCCGCCGATGTTGACCACCATGCTTCCCACGGGGGATTTGATATCCAGCCCCGCGCCAATCGCGGCGGCGCGCGGCTCGTCAATGAGGTAGGTGCGGCGTGCGCCCGCCTCGCGGGACGCCTCCATAACGGCGCGCATCTCCACGTCGGTAATACCCGTGGGCACACAGAGGACTACGCGCGGCGGGAACCACACCTTGCCACAGGCGCGACGGATGAAGTAACGCAGCATTTGCAAGGTGACGTCGTACTGGCTGATGGAGCCGTTCTTCAGGGGACGGATGGCCTCAATATGCTCGGGCGTGCGTCCCAGCATATCCATAGCGGCGCGGCCAACCTTTTCCACGCGGTTATTTTCCAGGTCAACGGCCACCACCGACGGCTCGTTGAACACGATACCCTTATCCTTGACGAAAACCAACACCGAAGCCGTGCCCAGATCAATGGCAATGTCCTGGCTGAATTTACTCAGACTGAATTTCCCCACAGCGGCAACCTCACCTCTCTTTCACTACTGAATAGTATTCCATAGTAATCCATTATATACAGTATAGCACACAAGCGTGTCGGTGTCAATGGTTTCGGAAGGATATTTTTAACGATTCAGTCGGTTATCAAATTGGGGGGCACCTGCGGTGCGGCTTTCGCTCGGGTTTGGGTATCGCGCTCCTACCATCTCACCCGATGGAATGGTTGTCAAATTGGGGTTTGTCGGGCACCTGCGGTGCGCGAACTCGGCGTGGCCGAGTTCAACCGAGTTTTGCCTGTCGGCAAAACTCAACGCTCCCCATAAGGTTTTCCCCGATGGATTGGAAATCTTCAAATTGGGGTTTATCGAACTGTTTGAATTTGTGTGATCACAGGCACGAGGGGGGTGCAGGGGGCGAAGCCC
>CAJGEA010000047.1 GCA_904502015.1 uncultured Clostridia bacterium
AGGGGCGTTCTTTGAACGCCCGCGGGCGCACACAGTGCGCCCCTACCATGGGTTGTTATAAACCGTTCGATAAATCCAAATTTGAAAACCACTTTTGCCCTCGGGGGAGATGGTCGGCGCGTGGCAACCATCCCCGAGCCAAAGCCGCACCGCAGGTGCCCGATAAATCCAAATTTGAACACTCTCTGAATCATAAAAAAACGCATGGAGGAATTCTACCGATGGACAGACGGCAGAGAAAGACCAGGGCCGCGATCTTTGCGGCGTTTACCGAGCTTTTGTCCGAGAAGAACGTGGCGAACATTACGGTGGGGGAGATCATCGAGCGCGCCGACGTGGGCAGAGCCACCTTTTACGCGCATTTTGAAACCAAGGATCTGCTTTTGCAGGCGTTTTGCCGCGAGCTGTTCGACCACGTATTTGAGGTGTCGGAGGGAAGGGAAACGGCGCACAGCCATCTGTTCGATTGCGACGGCGAGGATTCGGTGTTTCTGCATCTGTTCCGCCATTTGGCGCGGAACGATCACAATGTCCTCGTGCTTCTGTCGGGGCGTAATAACGAGCTGTTCTTGCAGTATTTCCGTGCGTGCCTGACCGATCTGATTCGCAAGCAGGCAGGCGTGCTTTGGGGTCGGAAGGCCCCCGAGCTGCCCGAGGATTTTTGGATCTGCCATGTGTCCGCCACCTTTACCCAAACGCTGGATTGGTGGATCCGCCACGGCATGAAGGAGTCCCCCGAGGTCATTACGCGGTATTTTTGGTTGGCGGTGTGAGGCGCGGCCTTGACACGTCCGTCCGAATTTGCTATAATAACCATACAATTTTTCACCATTTGCCCAAAGGAGTGCTTGCTATGATCAAATCCTGTGTCATCGGTCTAGGTCAGCGCGGTCAGTTGCTGATTCAAAACGTGTTGCTCAAAAATGCGGATATTTCCATTGTGGCGGTTTGCGATCTATATGAGGATCGGGTCGCCGCGGCGGTGCGGCAGATCCGTGAGGCGGGCGGGGATGCCCGTGGATTTTTGGATTGGCGCGAGGCGCTGAATGTTTCGGGGCTCGACGCTGTTTTCGTGTTCAGCGATTGGAACACGCACACCGAGATCGCCGTCTACGCCATGGAGAAGGGCATTGCCGTGGCCAGCGAGGTGGGGTGTGAGTATTCGCTGGAGAACTGCCATGCGTTGGTTCGCGCGCAGGAACGCACGGGTACGCCCTATATGTTCATGGAAAACTGCTGCTACAACCGCGACGAGCTGCTCGCGACCGTTATGGCGCGGCGCGGCCTCTTTGGCACGGTGGTCCATTGCTCGGGCGCGTACGCCCACGACCTGCGCTCGGAGATTGCCTACGGTCACGTCAACCGCCACTACCGCTTTGACAACTACCTTCTCCGCAACTGCGAGAACTATCCCACCCATGAGCTGGGCCCCATCGCCAAGCTGCTCGACATCAATCGCGGCAACCGCATCCTGACCGTTTCCTCGTTTGCGAGCAAGGCGGCGGGGCTGGAGGAATATATCGCCGCCCGCTCGGATGCAACCGCTGAAATGAAGGCGGCGAAATTCAGGCAGGGCGACGTTGTTACCACCGTGATCACCTGCGCGGGCGGCGAGACCATTCTTTTGCGGCTGGATACCACGCTGCCCCGCTCCTATGACCGTGAATTCACGGTGCGGGGAACCAAGGGTATGTATATGCAATCTCTCAACGCGGTGTACCTTGACGGTCAGAAGGAATACTGGGAGCCTGCGGATTTTGCAGTAAACAACGTCAATAATGCCAAGGCCTACGAGGCGGAATATCTGCCCTCCATCTGGAAGAATATCACTCCCGAGCAGCAGGCCGCAGGGCACGGCGGCATGGATTGGTTTGCCTACAAGGCGTTTGTCGATGCTCTCAAAAACGGCACGCCCATGCCCATCGACGTGTACGACGCCGCGGTGTGGCAGGCGGTGTCGGTGCTGTCCGAGGCATCCATTGCGCAGGGCGGCGCGCCGCAGGCCATGCCCGATTTCACGGGTGGTAAATGGATCAAGCGCCCCCGCCTTGACGTGTGTGATATGTAACCGCTTAGTAAAACGCTCGCGACCCTTGCGGTCGCGGGCGTTTTCTTCGGTCGGACACTTTCGGGGAAGGCTTCTCGTATTGGTTGACAAATGTGTGCGGATATGGTATAATCTACGGTGTATACTATGCGGCCGCCGCGTCACGGTTGAAGGATGCAGGCCGTGATAATAGAGCATGACGGAGGTGTCATCGTGGTTTTTTCCAGCTTGTTGTTCGTGCTTGCCTTCCTGCCCCTGTGCTATGCGGTGTACGCCGCCGTGCCGGGGATCAAGGCGAGAAACGTGATACTGCTCGTTTTTTCCTTGATATTCTACGCATGGGGCGGTCCTGCGCTGGTGCTCCTGCTCGCAGGCATGACCCTTGTGTGCTACGTGGGAGCGCGCCTCATTGACGGCGTGCGAAGCCACCGCCGCTTGTGGTTGAGCCTGACGCTTGTAATCTGCCTGGGACTGCTCGCCGTGTTCAAATACACCGGATTTTTCCTTTCCAACGTCAAGACCCTGCTGGGGTTGTCCTTTGCCGTGCCCTCCATCACCCTGCCCATCGGTATTTCCTTCTATACCTTCCAGCTTTTGTCCTACGTGATCGACGTGTACCGCGGCGAGGTGCCTGCCCAGCGCAAGTACTGGATGCTGCTCTTGTACGCATCCTTGTTCCACCAGTGCATCGCGGGCCCCATCATCCGCTACCGTGACGTCAACGAGGAGCTGGAGAAGCGTACCGTCACCCGCGAGGGCATTGCGCGGGGCATTACCCGCTTTGCCTCGGGACTTGCCAAAAAAGCCATACTGGCGAACGGTTGTGCCGCTATTGTGACCGAGCTGGTGGAGAAGCCTACGAACCTCGGCGCCGTGTCGGGTGCGGCCATCCTGCTCGCCGCCGTGGCGTATATGCTGGAGATCTACCTGGATTTCTCGGCGTATTCGGATATGGCGATCGGCATGGGCGAGATGATCGGATTTCACTATCTGGAGAATTTCCGCTACCCCTACGCCGCCCATTCCATCACCGAATTCTGGCGCCGCTGGCACATCTCCCTCTCCTCCTTCTTCCGCGATTACGTGTACATTCCGCTGGGCGGCAACCGCGTGTCCCTGCCTCGTCAGATATTCAATCTGTTTGCGGTGTGGACGCTCACCGGTCTGTGGCACGGCGCCTCCTGGAATTTCGTCCTGTGGGGACTGTACTATTTCGTGTTCCTCGTGATCGAAAAATTCATCATCCGCATGAAGAAGCAGCCTACGGGTCTGTGGCGGATCCCCCGCACGGTCTACACCCTCGTGGTGGTGCTGTTCGGCTGGATGCTGTTCTACTATACCGACTTGTCCCGTCTGGGCGTGGCGCTGGGGGGCATTTTCACCCTCAACGGCAACCGCTTCTGGGACATGGCGGCGCAGACCCAGCTGATGGGCAATCTGTTCTTCCTTGTAGTCGCGTGCGTGGCTTGTACCCCTGTGATTCCCGCCATCGGTCGATGGTTTGAGGGACGGCGCGCGGCGCTGAGTGTCAAACCGAACGGGCTCGCGGCGGCGGTCGTGACGGTGTACGACGCCGTGTGCGCTCTGCTTCCCGTGGTACTGGTTTGCCTGTCGGTGCTGGCACTTGTGGGGGATAGCTATAACCCCTTCCTGTATTTCCAATTTTAAGGTAAGGAGGATTCTATATGAAAAGCCAAAAATTCTTTTCCCGACTGCGCATCCTCCTGTTCGTAGTTCTCTTGTCGGCGGGATGCGTCGTGGGCTTTCTCACCTTCCTGCGCCCCACGGTGTCCGAGTCCGAGGGACGCACTCTCACGTCATTCCCCGCGTTCTCATGGAAAGCCTTTCTGTCGGGCGAGTACACCTCGCAGGTCAGCTTGTGGTATTCGGACAGCTATCCCGGGCGGGATGCCATGCTGGATATGAATGGGGATCTCAAGAGTCTGTATGGCGTTCATGACGTCGCTTTTGAGGGCGGCGTGGAGGCGGATACCATTGACCCCAATGAAGATTTTACCATGCCCGAGTTTACGACACGCCCTCCCGAAAATGGAACCAAGCCCGGGGACGAGCAGGGCACCGGCTTTGAGGAGGAGACCGCGCCTCCCGAGGGACAGGTCATCGACGGCTTCTACGCCGAGGGTAAGACGGGCTACGAGCTGTACTATTTCAATAAGGATCTGACCGACCGCTACATCAACGTGGTAACCCAGGTCGCCGTGGATCTGAACGGGCTCGCCACGGTGTACGATATGGTGGTACCTGCCGCCTGCTGTTACGGTCTGTCTCCCGAGAAGACCGCTGCCTTGGGCGCATCCAACGGCTTTGAGGGCATCGATTATATGTATACCCGACTGGCCGCGTACAGCAAGCAACTCGGGGAACAGGGACTCCTGACCAACTCCATCGTGACACTCGACGTGGGGGATGCCTTGGGGGCTCACTACGCCGACGAGTACATTTTCTACCGCACCGACCACCACTGGACGGGACTCGGTGCGTACTACGCCAGCCGCTTCTTCCTGGATGCGGTAGGCAAGACCTACCCCGATCTCGATTACTACACCGAGGTGGAGGTGGGCAATTTCCTGGGATCGCTCTACCGCCATACCCAGAGCGAGGTGCTCAAGAAGAACCCCGACACGACATACGCCTACAAGACCCCTGCGGTGCAGACCATCACCATTTACAAGGACGGTGAGTACCGCGAGGCTCCGCTGATCGACGAGAATGTGACCTCCTCGAACAAGTACCTGTGCTTCTCGGGCGGCGACGTGGCGTACTACGAGATGCACAATGAGAACGTCACCGACGGCTCGAAGATTCTGATCATCAAGGAATCCTATGCCAACGCCTTCATGCCCATGCTGGTGGACTCCTACGAGTACGTGTACGCCGTGGACTACCGCTTCTGGCGTGACGATCTCGCCACCTTCGTGCGGGATAACGGGATCGACACCGTGCTGTTCTTGAACTATCTGGTCTGCACTGTGGACGACTACAGCGTGCGGTGCATGGAAAAGCTTGTGGACTGAGGAGGATACCCAAATGAAGCTGATATGTCTGTTCCTTTTGGCTCTTTCGCTGGCACTGTCCCTGATGGCGTGCGATAACGGCGCGGACGGTGCGGAGACGCTCGCCGACACCGAGCCTGCGGCCACCGAGCAGGCAACCGATACCGAGACCGAGCAAGCAACCGACACTGAGACCGACACTGAGACTGAGACTGAGACTGAGACCGAGACTGAGACCGAGACTGAGACTGAGACCGAGACCGAGACCGAGACCGACACTGAGACCGAGACTGAGATTGGGATTGAGACCCGCCCGTGGGATCCCATCGTGGTGGATGAGTTTGCGGCTATCGGGGACGTGGGCTTTGAGCTCGTGAACCACGATGCGTCGGTGATCGACCGCTACGCGGCTGCGATTGGAGCGATCGCCGCAGACCTTGACGGTCTTGCCACGGTGTACGAGTTGACCGCGCCGGCCTCCTGCTGCTTCGGACTCACCGCCGAGGAGAACGTGCTGCTGGGCGCGACCGACCCTGTGGCCGCCATGGAGTACACCCACGCAGCTATGCGGGCGGTGAACGAGCGTTTGGTCGCCGAGGGCAAGCTGCAGAACCCCATGGTCATTATGGATTTGTGTAACCTGCTGGGCGAAAAATACGCCGCAAGGGAGTACGTGTATTTCCGTACCGACCACCATTGGACGGGACTCGGCGCGTACTATGCCAGCCGCTATTTCCTGGATCTGGTGGGTAAGGATTACCTGCCTCTGTCTGCCTACCGTGAGGTCGCTCTGTCTGGCTTTTTGGGCTCACTCCACCGTCACACCCAAAGCGAAGAGCTGGCGACAAATCCCGACACCGTGTATGCTTACAAATCCCCCACCGTGAAGTATATGACGGTGTGCAGTAAGGACGGGGTGTCCAAGGAGATCGAGATGATCCGCGAGTCGGTGAATTCCACCAATAAGTACGTGGCATTCTGCGGCGGTGACTACGCCTACAGCGAGATCCATAACGAGACCATCACCGATGGCTCGGCGGTCCTCGTGATCAAGGATTCCTACGGCAATTCCTTTATGCCCATGCTGGCGGATTCCTACGAGTACGTCTACGGCATCGACTACCGCTCCTGGCAGGGTGACCTGTCCGCCTTCGTGGAGGAGCACAATATCGACACCGTTGTAACCATCAATTACCAGGTGTGCATTTCTCTGTCCTCCTACGTTCGCTCGTGGGAGAAGCTTGCTGCGGCGCAGCAGGCTGAATGAGCAAAAAGAGAGACTGACGAATCTTCGTCGGTCTCTCTTTTTGCTTTACCGAATCGCCTCGGCGATCATTTGGTTGATCTTCTCGCGCATCCGCAGGATGGTGTCGGCATCGGTGGCACACCGATCAAAGCGGATCTCACCCACGATCTCCTCCAGCGCGGCAACCACGGCATCCTTGCCGTAGAACTGCTCGGCGAGCTTCATGGCGCGCACGTCCTGCAGGGCTTCGTAGAAGGCGAGAATGCGGATGGACTCCAGCGCCTCACCGTCAGGGCCGGGGTAGACCGAGTAGGTGTCGCCGCCGGGCACCCAGTATTCGCCGCAGGCGTCGAGATAGGGGTTGATGGGGTCGATTGAGCCGCAGGTGTTGTAGAAATTGTAGCCCCACTGCAGGAATCCCGCGATGTCGTACTTGTAGAACTGGTAGCCGATGGAGCGGGTGCGCCACAGCGGCATGGCCATCATGCGGTTGGAAACGCCCTTGAGCTGGCCGCAGCAGTAGTACGTCCAGAGCCCCTCCACACCTGCTTCAATGAAGGGCTCAATGTGGTCGTTGGAGGGAATGGGCATAGGCACGATGCCCTGACGGAAGAACTCGAAATTGGAGAGCGCGTCCATCACGGGGTAGCCCTCAAGGAGATCGGCAACCACCGCCTTGGCGGCCTTGTAGGATTCGAGCTGGCTCTCCTGGGGCTCGTCCGAGATGTGGAAGTAGCAGCGCTGATCATCGCCGCGCGCCTTCATGTGGGCAAGGAAGGCGGAAAGGAAGGCGCGCAGGAAGGTGCGGTAAGCATCCCCCGTCGCCTCGGTTTCCCAGCCGAACAGCTTTTTGTATACGCCGCCCTCGTAGCCCATGACCTTGGGCGCGTGCTCGGCGCCCCACTGGGTGAACAGGTGGGCGATCTCCAGATACTCGATGCCCACGCGGTCGCACATCTCGATCCAGCGGTCGAGGCGGTCAAAGCCAAAGGTATAGGTGGAAGTGTCGCCGTCCTTGTAGACGTCCACGAGCTGAACCGTGGTGCGCTCACCGCCCGGAGCGGTGTCCAGTGCGGGGGTGAAAACAGGGGTCAGGAGGAGATTGATGCCGTTCTTGCGCGCGGTGGCGGCGAAATTCTCCACGATGCGCCAATGCTCCTCGCTCCAAGCGGGGATGCGGTAGTAGTTGGCTAGGCAATCGCAATGGAACCATTGGGTGAGCCGCATGGTCTGCGCGGGTAGGGTAGCGCCGATCACGGTGACGTCCACGCGCTCCTCACGGACGACGTTGCCGTTGCCTTCGCAGAGTGTGACGGTGGTGGGGTAGGTGCCGGGGGCGACCTGACCGTTCAGGTCAAACTCGATCCACACGCTGTGCAGAGCCTCGCGCATGATCGAGATCGCGCCGCCGTAGTGGATGGGCTGGAGGAGATCGGGGTAAAGCCCCGGCTCGGTACGCAAATAGTTACCGTCATCGCAGTCGGGAGCGGTGGGGATGCTGACGGGGACACTCTCTACAGTGCGTAGGGTGGCGTAGGGAGCCAGCGCGCCGTCCACGCGGACGAGGTACATCAGGCGAACGGGCACCTCGCGCTCACCGCGGTGGATGAACTGTACCGAGAAGCGCTCGTTTTGCAGAACGGACAGAGCCGACAGAGGGCGGAAATCCTCCACCCGCTGGTCGATGAAGCATTTTTCAAGTGAGGAGATAAGCGCGGTTTTGAACATGGTGACCTGTGACCTCCGTTTGTATTTATGTGCTATGAGTATAGCACATTTTGAGCAGAATTGCAAGAGGTGTTTAACTGTCGCCAAGGGGAGCTTGTGCATCGCAAGGCAGGCGAACGGCAAATGCAAAACGGCATAACGCACGGTGGGGCGGAGGAAACTCGGCCTTGTAGATCTGAAGGATTGACGTGTGGACAATAATATGCTATAATAACTTCATCGACAACCAAGTTTTGACAAGGAGATTTGCGCATGATACAAAAATATGTGTTTTTTGATGGCGGTTCGCTGGAATTTGACGATTCGAAAAGCGTCAGGGAGCTGATCGCGTATGCTTTTGACACGTTCGGTTACTATGAGCCTATGGGAATGGATGTCGTAACACTCTTTCAAGCGCATCATCCCGATACAAATACGGGTTGGTTTACTACGGATACCACGTTGCGTTGTGCCGATGAAATCCTGAATCGGGATGAGCTGTGTTTTGCCTATCATCTGCCGAACGTCTTCTATTTTGCCGAGGGCGGCTGGGGACACCATATGCCCAGTCTCGGCAACCGCCCCCAAATTCCCGACGAGGTTTACTTACATCTTCGTTTTGATGGTCAGGAAAACGCAATCGTCATCAATGGCAGGTATACGTTTGCGGATATCGTTCGTTTTTTAAAGCGGAACGAATATATTGACGCGGACTGCAACGAAGTGCGAGTTTCAGCCGTAGGAGCCGGTCGATCGTACACGATTCCGTTTTCAGACCCGATCATGCACCTGTGTCTGAAGGAATTCGTTGAGAGCGTTGAGCGGTACAATGATACGTATCTGAAGCTTGCCGAGGGAGACGTTGTTTATTATTCGATTTTTGAAATGGAATAGTTTGTAACCGGTGTCGGTATCAAGTTGCACCGAGAGAGTTGAAAGGGGTAGGTTAGCTTGCAACTTGAACGCAAGCTTTCGCTCACCACATAGAGCAAAACAGCCATAGGGCAAATGCCCTATGGCTGTTTTGAATACTGATTATAATTTGGATACCATGCGAAACCGTTACAAAAACCGTTACACACTATGACACTTATCTTGTTTTGCAAAGAAAGTAACTTCAAAACTGTGTTGTGATTCCAAGCTCTGCAATCAGTTTTTTAGCTGTTTCAAAGCGTTCTAAGTAGTCTCCGGAGACGCAATGGTATGTAATATTGTTTTGCGCGAGTGCTTGTTTGATTTGCTGACTGTACCTTTCTCTGTCCTCATGAATTTTCTTATTTCTTGTACCGTCTTGGATAAATTCCACATCCGGCTCAAGAAACAAAACCAAATCCCACTGTGTCATATCGCTGATTGCAGTAGCCATTTTTTCACATATTTCAATTTCTTTGGGATTTGTCAAAAGCAACCGAGAGTAAAATAACGTTGTAACTGCATCGGTATCCACAAACAAGACGCGATTGCTTTTTCTGGCAGCATCCATGATCTGCAAGCGTTGACGGAGTAGATTCTCATATAAATCCTCCGCCATCATAAAATCCTCACCGCCGGCATAATCCGATGTGATTCGCCCGTATTCCGACACATAGTTAGTATTATAGGCAAGTGCTAAATTTTGAACAAGAGTGCTTTTTCCGGTGCTTTCTCCGCCTACGACCAAAACCTTTCGTGCATAATAATCCTTACAAACATCCGGTATATAGTCCCAATGCGCGCTCGACCAAGTACGTATTTCCGTGGAACTGATCGGAACCTCTTCTCGATCAAAATAGATGACTTGGCTTTCCGGACAGTATAGGGATTCAAATCGATTTGTTCCCAAATAGTCGCTTCCGCAAAATACTACATCAATGGGTTTACCAATGGCACTCTTAATGTCCATGGCACCCTTTTCCCAATAATAGTCGGTATTATATTCTTCTTTCGATACAGCTTTGTCTTCAATCAAAAGAATTTTGACATTTGGTAGATGTCTCGTACTGTTAAGAATCCAACGATATCGAAGCTCTTTAGGTGTCGATTCGCGTCCTTCGCACCAACTGATCACAATATACAGTTCTTCGCATACGGAGGCAGCTTTAATAATATCGGATAAATGCCCTAAATGAAGGGGATCAAAGGATCCTCCGTACATACCTGTTTTATATCGCATTTTTCTGACGAGCCTCCTTTTCCCATTTGATTAACATGATAATAGCATTACCCAAGTATACTCCCCACATCAGAAGTGTGGCAATATTGTTACTTCCGTTGCGGAAATCACTCCACCACATATATATGCTGAAAACATCCACCGCAACCCAGATCCACCACTGCTCTGCATACATACGAATAGATATAACCATAGCAACCACAGATGAAACTGTAGTAAAGGCATCAACGAATGGCATTACGTCCCCAATGTGTTTAAGCAGTAATCCATACAAATATGTTGCTATAGCTATTGTAACAATTAACAATGCAATGCCATACGGACGCATCTTGCGTTTTTCGACCTCACCGGTTTCTGCATTGATATGCTTGCTCCATACGATGAGACCTATAAATTGCATAGGAATATAATAAAACACATTTAGCATTGTTTCTCCATATAGTGCTGCTCGGTAGGAAATAATTGCGTATAACACACAATTCACAAATCCGAACAGATAGGCTGACAGTTTTCCTTTTCCGGTGCAGACAACGCATGCAACACCTGTTAGGGAAGAAATAATACCCATTAATGAATCTCCCCAATAGATAGACAGCCCAGTAATTGTTGCGCAGGTCAGAATCAACCAAAAGACCTCAAAAGGTTTCCAACCGGTTAACTCGTTTTTGATTAATTTTTGCATAAAAATCACCCCCTATATGTGATTAAATGATTCCTAAGCATGAATATGCTCTTTTCATTTCAATGTCATTATAATAATTATATCACAATTTTTGTTGAATTTCAAGTTGTTACCGACTATGACACTTATCTTTTGTGTAGTGTTACAATAGATGTGAGACCGAAAATAAAAAAAGAATAGAAAAAGTGATTGAGTTCTGTTAAAATAAAGTCACCACAACCCAAATCAACAGAGAGGACTCAACCACTTCATGAAACATTATACCACAAACAAACG
>CAJGEA010000048.1 GCA_904502015.1 uncultured Clostridia bacterium
GAGACCGAGACCGAGACCGAGACCGAGACCGAGACCGAGACCGAGACCGAGACCGAGACCGAGACCGAGACCGAGACCGAGACCGAGACCGAGACCGAGACCGAGACCGAAACCGAGACCGAGACCGAGACCGAGACCGAGACCGAGACCGAGACCGAGATTGAGCGCGAAACCACCGTGATCGACGTTTCGAAGGTAACGGTTTCCAGTAGCTTTGACCCCTTCAAGCAGCTTTACTGCCACGCCACCAACACCACCGTCGGTGCGATCAAAGATGAAAACGGCGATCGCGTCATACCCGACGACAACACCCTCATTCCTCTGGTATACCGCGGTTCTGTAAATCTCGGCAACATCAATCTGGCTGACTACTCCTCCATCACCATTACCTACGCGCACGGCCATCTGTGTATGCAGGCAACCGACCTCGGTAGTCAGGGCATCTACCTGACCTCTCAGGACGTGATCGGCGCTAACGACGCGCTGACCGAGGAGCACGGTATCATCGCCCAGTCCACCTACATCGAGAACACCGAGTCAAGCATTTGGGTTGTTAAGTCCACGACCATTGATCTTACCGAAGTAACCTACGATGGCAACGTTTACCTCACCTTTGAGTTCCCCTCCAGCGCAGAAGGAACCAACGTGTTCTTCGGCGTTACCGGCATCGTTCTCCACAAGTAATGCCAAAGGGGGTGCCACGCATGATGTGTGGCACCCCCTTTTCGCTTCATCGTACGCGGTCCCCTCGTTTTTACAAGAAATTTCAAAAATCAAACATTATCTATTGACATTCCTCATTTTTCATGATATAATGGAACGGTATTGGTTTTGTGTCAGCAGATCCCGAATGACGTCGATCTCTGCCAACCGCACTAAATATTACAAACACAAGGAGAAACAACATGAAAAACCGTTACCTGATCCTGCTTGTAGCCCTGCTGGTCATCGGTAGCATGCTTCTCGTTGCCTGCAACAAGGATGACAAGCCCGCCGACACCAAGGCTCCCACCGCGGCTCAGACCGAGCCCGCCACCGACCCCGCCGAGGACACCTCCGCTCCCGCCGAGGATACCTCCGCTCCCGCCGAGGACACCTCCGCTCCCGCCGAGGATACCTCCGTTCCCGCCGAGGACACCTCCGTTCCCGCTGAGGATACCTCCGCTCCCGCCGAGGATACCTCCGTTCCCGCTGAGGATACCTCCGCTCCCGCCGAGGATACCTCCGTTCCCGCTGAGGATACCTCCGTTCCCGCTGAGGAGGAATCCACCGAGCCTACCAACGAACCCGTTGCTCCCGAGGCTGAGACCATGGTTGCAACTCCCTCTACCTCTTTCCCCTACGCCGGATGCGCTCTTAACATCAACGGTGTTGTAGTGGAAAACGGATATGACGGTGTATGCGGCTACAGAAAGACTGAGGATGGCAACTATTGTATCTACGCTGTTGAGCGTCCCGGTGTAACCGTTGTTGCTAACAAGATCACCTTCTCGGGCTTTGCTCTTGTAGAGGGCGGTCAGGATAAGCTGTTCTACTCCATTGACGGCGAGCACTGGATGGAGATCCCCGCCACCTACAGCGCTGCCGACGACTTGGTTTCCGGCTCCTATGGATTCTGGGCTGCTGTATATGGCGGCTTGACTACTGAGGGCGTTGTGTTCTCCAATTGCTACTACGATGCCACCATCGACCTTTCCGCTCACGCAGGTGAGACCGTTGACGTATACGTGGCTGTTCGCAGCGTTGCCACCCATGAGGGCGCACAGCAGCTCTGCCACCTCTTTACCTTTAACGACGTAACCGTTGCATAAGCATATCCCCTCGTCCGTGTGACAGCCACATGGACGAGGGGATACTTTTTTATTTGGAAAAAATCAGCGAATGCGCTCGCCCGGCTTGGTAGCGGGATCGAGGAACAGAACGCGCACGTCTTCCTCACCCGAGGCGAGGATCATGCCGTTGGATTCCACGCCGCAGAGCTTGGCGGGAGCGAGATTGGTCACGACGACCACCTTCTTGCCGATCAGATCCTCGGGCTTATACCACTTGGCGATACCCGAAACCACCTGACGCTGCTCATAGCCGAGATCAATCTGCAATTTTAGCAACTTCTTGGCCTTGGGAATGGGCTCGCAGGCAATGATCTGCGCCACACGGAGGTCAACCTTCATGAAATCATCAAAGCCGATCTGCACGATGCCCTCGGGCTTGGCGACGGGCTCGGCCGCCTTGGCGGCCTTCTCTGCCTCAGCGATCTTGGCCTGACGGATGGCCTCCAGCTCGGCGAGCTTTTTCTGCTCGTCGATGCGGGCAAACAGCACGCGGGACTGGCCTACGGCAGCGCCGGGCTGAATCGATCCAAACTTGCCGCTGTCTTTGGCGCCTACGGTATCGTAGGAAACGGCATCCGTACCCAGCATGGCGAGGATCTCGTCAGCCGTAGAGGGGATGAAGGGATGAAGCAGGACGGCCCCCCAACGGATGGTCTCCAGCAGGTTATACAGCACCGTGCCGAGTCGGGCATTCTGCTCGGGATCCTTGGCCAGCGACCACGGAGTGGTCTCGTCGATATACTTATTGGCACGGCGGAGCATGGTGAAGATGCACTCCAGCGCATCGGCGACGTGGTAGGTATCCATGTTGGCAACAACGCCCTCGTAGGCGGTCTCGCACGCGGCTACCAGCTCGGCGTCCAGCGCGTTCTGCTCGTCGGTACCCGCAACGGGGGTTGCCACGCGGTCGAAATACTTATTCTGCATATCCAGCGTACGCTTGACGAGGTTTCCGAGATTGTTGACGAGGTCGGTATTGAAGCGGCTGATGACCGACTCGTAGGTGATAGAACCGTCCGAGTTGTAGGGCATCTCGGCGAGGGCGTAGTAACGCACGCCATCCACCGTAAAATGCTCGGCCAGCTCGTCGGCATAGATAACGTTGCCACGGGACTTGGACATCTTATCCATACCGAAGTTGAACCAGGGGTGGCCGAACACCTTATCGGGCAGAGGGATATCCAGCGCCATGAGGAAGATGGGCCAGTAGATGGTGTGGAAGCGGAGGATGTCCTTACCGATGATGTGGACGTTGGCGGGCCAGAGGCGGCGGAACTTCTCGCTCTGCTCCTCGTAGCTCTTATCGGGATCGTAACCGATGGCGGTGATATAGTTGGTCAGCGCGTCCAACCACACGTAGGTGACGTGGCGGGGATCAAAGCTGACGGGAATACCCCAGGTAAAGGAGGTACGGGACACGCAGAGATCCTGCAGGCCTGCCTTGAGGAAGTTATTGACCATCTCCTTGCGGCGGGACTCGGGCTGGATGAAATCGGGGTGCGCCTCGATGTGTGCCATGAGGCGGTCGGCGTACTTCCGCATATTGAAAAAGTAGGCCTCCTCGCTGGCCTTCTGCACGTCGCGTCCGCAATCGGGGCACTTGCAGTCGGTCGCCTGGGTATCGGTGAAGAAGGACTCGCAGGGCACGCAGTACCAGCCCTCGTAGCGACCCTTGTAGATGTCGCCCTTATCGTAGAACTTTTTAAAGATCTTCTGCACGGCGGCCTCATGGTAATCGTCGGTGGTGCGGATGAACTGGTCGTATTTCACGTCCATCTTGTCCCACAGCTCGCGGATCTCACCCGCCACACCATCTACGTACGCCTTGGGGGTAATGCCGGCATCGCGCGCCAGATCCTCGATCTTCTGACCGTGTTCGTCGGTACCCGTACACATGAATACGTCGTAGCCCATCTCCCGCTTGTAGCGAGCGTAAGCATCGGTCATAATGGCCTCGTAGGTATTTCCAAAATGAGGTTTCTTGGAAGCATAGGCAATGGCGGTGGTGATATAGAATGCGGGTTTCGTACTGTTCATGTTTGACTCCTTACTGCCGTCGGCTCGAATGGGAGCCGCGGCGTTAAAATTCCACGGGGAGAGGGTGTTTTTCACACCCTCTCCCGTTTATGTTGATTATGCGGTTTCGCTGACCTTAGTTCGTCGAGACCTCGTCAGTCGAGAACTCAATGGACGAGATGGTAATGGTCTCGCCTGCGGCGGCGGTCTTATGGAAGTAGATACCAAGTCGGTTGATATATCCCGAAGGTCTGCGGAATTCACCGGCATCGAATACCACGGTATGGAATTCACCGTCAGCCGTCAGATTTTCCTCAAGCGCGATTGCCTTGGGAGGCTCGATCATGCTGCCGTACGCGGCAGACATACGCAGACGGTCAGTGCCACCCGCCTCTACCTTATAGGTAATGCAAATGCTCTTGACACGCTCGGAGGGAACGGCATCAAGCAGCGTACCCAAGCCCAGAATCAGCTCGGTATTGTTGCCCACAGCGGTGGAGGTCACCGTCAGGCCGTCAGCACTGAAGGAGGTCTTGATGCCCTTCTTATCCGCGACGATACTCTCAAACTTCTCCTGAACCGCAGCGTCGGTCAGGTCAAGTCTTGCCAGCACGTCTGCATCCTCGGCGGGAGTAAAGGGAACGGAGCCCGTGGTGGTGTAGCGGTAGTTGTAACGGCCAACAGGAGCGGTGTCACCGTTGACGTACCACTTCATGATGTCGCCATCCTCCTGGGTGTTATCCGTCCACTTGAAGTCGATGGTGAAATCGTAGCAATCCTCGGCAATGCCCAGCATGGCCTTGGGAATGGCCACCGTCATGACGTTGCCCTTGACCGAGTAGGTCACCTTGCCTACGACCTCGGTTTCAAAGCCGTTACCCGTGAATCTCTCCAAGGTTGCGGTGGTTTCGTTCTCGGGGTTGGTCTTATTGAGGATGTACTGGTATCCCTCCCAGCCCTGCTCACCGTTGCCAAGGCTCAGGTAGAGGCGCATCCAGTAGGCGTCGGTATAGGGGGTCAGGTCATCCACGGTGCGAACCATGAAGTACACGGTCTCGTAGTCGCGCGCGACCTTGCAATCGTAGATGTCGTTACGGCCCGTGTCATTTTTGTACTCGAAGCGTCTGTTGGTGATGGGATTTCTGTAACCCAGCGAATTACGATCGGGCAGGCCGAAATAATCGTTGTAGGTGGGGCCTACGTTTGCCCACTGGCCGAATCCGCCGTTCACGTCAATCAGCTTCTCGGGGCTTGCCTTCTCGATGGCATCGGTACCCTTGTACTTACGGATCATGGAAACGAGCTGGTAGTAGTAGTGATCCTTCATGATACCGTTCGAGGGCTCACAGTCGCGGCTGTACTCGGCGTTGTACTGGTCAACGAAGCAATCCTCGTAGCCGCTCCAAGAGCCGATTCTCATAGCCACCCACTCATTCCAGCCCGTGACGAATACCACGTTGGGATCCACCTTCAGTGCGTTCTCCCACTGCTGCTCGAAGCAAGCGCCGTAGAACAAGGCGTTCTCACGGGTATCATAACCGCGGGAGGTCCAAGTACGGCCGATGATGTTTTCACCGCTCATGGGTGCGAGCTTGGAGTTCACATAGTCATGGTTGAGCGACACGGCTACCGTGATCTGCTCCGGCAGGCCTGCGGTGGTGTTGTAGTACGCCTGGGGGTATCTGGAGAGCCAGCCCCAGTTACCGCTCTTCGGATTGTTGTCAATGTAGCCGGCAACATTAGCACGGAACGTAAAGAAGTTGCGGATGGTCTGCTGTTTCTCGGTAGACAGGTACTTCAGTGCGGAGGCGTGACCCATGACCATGGGCTTGCCGTCCATCTCGTACCACACTTCCTTATACAAGCCCTTGGCGTAAATCGCATCATACAGCTGCTCCAGCTGAACTGCGGTAGCCTCAATGCCACCGAAGTTGAACATGAAGGATACGTCGGGGGCATTCACACCCTGCGCTCTCGCCTCGGAGAACACCTTCATGACGCGAATGGCGGTATCCATCCAAGTGAACGCACCGTTGGTGTTATCGAAGAACACCACGTCCACGCCCGCGGCAGCCAAAAGCTCTGCCTGCTTGCGGATAACCCACTCGTCGTCACCGTCGTAGTAGCCGTAGATGGGCTCGTCCCAGAAATGGTACTGGCCCGTACCAGCGCCGCCCTTCACGGTAAAGACACCGAGCTTCTTCAGCGCGGTAGACGTCAAGGAGAAATAATCCTGCTCGGTGTAGCCCTTAGCCAAAAGGGTCTCAATATTCTTCTGGTTATTATACGCGGACTGATCCTCGGCAAAGGTACCGTGCCACGTCCAGTAGAACATAGCGACCGTCTTGTTTTCGCGCGTATCACCCGTGTCGGTATTGATGGGCACGACACGGCCAAGCCCGTCGACGCACACCCACTGGGTATTATCAACGGTATGGGTAGCGCTCGTATCCACGGTACTGTCGTCCAGCGCGGGATCGTAGGTTTCCCATGTCAAGGGATCCTTCACGGTAGTCACCTCCTCAGTTTCGGTTTCAGTTTCAGTTTCGGACGAGGTCTCATCCGGATTGGCATTTCCCGTGGTGGGGCTCGTTTGCTCTACTGTGACCGATTCGCCCTGCGTATCGGCAGGGGTATCGCCCTTATCACACGCCGCAAAGCACAAGAGAGTCGCCGCAATCAAGGCAACAGCGGCGAGAATGCGCCGATTCTTTGTTTTCATGTTCATTCTCCTATTCTGCATAATTGGCTCTTCTGCGGAAAGCCACAGATTTGATAGAATTATACCATAAATCCTACCTTATTTCAATAGATATGATAACAATTTCACAAACAAGTCACATTTTCACACCCAAATGCACCGCCAGCTTTTCAATGAGATCGGCAATCGCGCCATCGTCGCAATGGCAGAGGTGGAAGCGAGTCGCCGCCTTGACCGCATCCAGCGCGTTTTCGGGGCTACCCGACAGATCTGCGGCACGGAGCATGGGCAGATCGTTCTCGTGGTCACCCACGGCGACCGTCAGCATGGGGTGACCCAGCTCGGCGGCCAGTCGGTCGGCAACGAATCTCATGGCAGACGCCTTGGTACAACCCTTCGCCTGCAGCTCATAGTAGGCGGGGGAGGAGGTACTGTATTCCAGCGCATCCCCAAAGCGGGCTTCTACGAGGGGGCGGATGGCAGCCAGATCGGCGGCATCGCCGCGCGCCACCAGCTTGAACCACTGCGCGCCGTCGGTTTCCCACTCGTCCACGGGCAGAAGCACCGACTCTATGCTGGCCATGCGCTCAATATCACTCCGCAGGGCGGGTGGAATATGATTGACGTCGGCGAGAAAGCCGTTTTCGGTGGACACACGCACGCCCACGTTAGGATGAAGCTCGTGGATATAGCGCACTGCGTCCCGCACGAGGACGGGATCCATCGCGGTCTTGTTGACCGCGCGGTCGGCCTTACCGTCCCAGATATACGCGCCGTTGGCGGTAATAAGGGGGGCGTTGAAAAGGTCGTTATGGTACGGAATGGAGCGAATGATATTCTGACGGATGCGTCCCGTGGCGGCGGTGAAGTGACCGCCGAGCGCTTTGAAACGCTCCACGGCTTGCAGATTGCGCTCCACAAGGCGGGTACGGATACCGAAAAACGTACCGTCAAGGTCGGTAGCAATCAGAACGTTTCGGAAATCAGCCATAGTTTTGACCATAGCTTTCGCGAAGCGAAAGCCTCCTTTCTTGCGGAATCGTGAGTGGTTTTGCGGAGCAAAATCGCCATCGCGCCGATGGTGAAAGCCGCTGATAAATCAGCACAAAACGCTGTTTGAAAGATTTATCTTTCAAACTTGCACTCCTCTCTCAAAAGCTCGAGCAGCTTAGCAAAATCAGCGGGCAGGTCGCAGGTAAAGCGCATGGGTTCACCCGATCGGGGGTGGATCAGCTCCAGCTCCCTCGCGTGCAGGCATTGACCGTGCAAAAGGGTTGCATGGTGCTTACCGAATCGCGTGCCGTCACCACCGTACACGGGGTCACCCAGCAGGGGATGTCCGCCCGATGCCATGTGAACGCGGATCTGGTGGGTGCGCCCCGTTTCCAGTTTGCATTGAATATAGGTAAAGGACTGCCCCCAGTGCGCGCCGAGGGGATAGCGCTCCAGCGCCGACACGTGGGTAACGGCATCACGGATCGCCGAGCCGCTCCCCAGCCCTGCGCTGCCCATGGGGAAGGTCGCCATTTTTTTGCGATCCACGGGGTTGCGCCCGATGGGGAGGTTGACCGTCATACGATCCTCGCGCAGATTGCCCACGCAGATGGCGTGATAGACGCGGCTGACGGTGTGGGTTTTCAGTTGGGCGGCGAGAGCGGTATGGGCGGCGTCATTCTTGGCGACTACCAAAAGTCCGCTCGTGTCCTTGTCGATGCGGTGGACGATGCCGGGGCGGCGAACGCCGCCGATCCCCGACAGGCTATCGCCACAACGGTACAGCAGCGCGTTGACCAGCGTGCCGCTGTAATTACCGGGCGCGGGATGCACCACCATACCCGTGGGCTTGTTGACCACGATGATGTCGCCATCCTCGTACACCACGTCCAGCGGAATGTCCTCGGGCATAGCGTCATACTGTTCAGGCTCGGGGTAGGTAACGGTCAGCACGTCCCCCTCCCGCAGGCGGGTATTCTTATCAGGGGTAGCGGCGCGGCGGGTCTTCCCTACCACGGTCTCCCACGCGACACATCCTGATTCGATCAGGCGCACCGCTTCAGCACGGGTTACACCACACGCATCCGAGAGGTAGCGGTCAAGGCGCACGCCCACGCCGTCGGCTCCGACGGTCAGCTCGTCCACTCGCGCGTCTCCCTCTGCCTCCTCGGGCAGAGCGAACATCGGTTCGTCAATCCTCATGGACGGTCTCCTCGGCGGCGGCCGCCGCCTGCTTTTCGGCACGGGCTTCGGCAATCATGGTGCGAATGACCCACAGAAGCATGAGTCCCGCACCCACGCAGACAAAGGAGTCTGCCACGTTGAATACCGCGAAATTGATGAGGCGGAAGTCGATCATATCCACCACGTAGCCCAGCGCCACGCGGTCGATCATGTTGCCGATGCCTCCGCCCACGATGAAGGACAGCGACAGGCACTCCATGCGGTCGGTGGGCTTTTTGACAAGCATATAACCCAAAATGCCGACGATGGCTACCGAGGACACAACCATGAAAAACCAGCGGCTGTCCTTCATCATGCCGAAGGCCGCGCCGGGGTTCTCCACGTAGGTCAGGTGCAGAACGCCCTCCCACAGCGGTACGGTATCCACCGTTTTGAGGTAGAGGACGGTGAGGTATTTGGTAATCTGGTCGAGAAAGACCGCTATTGCCATGATGGCAAGCCAAATATACATAGAAACGGTCATCCTTTCAAAAAATCACCGAGAGGGGGCGTTGCCCCGACACCCGGTGACGTATTTTTTTGCACGCTCCGCCACCTATGACGGCGGAGCGTGCGTATGGTGTTTTTTACGCGCCAAATACAACCTTATGGCATCTGGGGCAGAGGCAGCCCTCGCCCTCCTCGCTGACGTCGGCAATGCTGTCGGTCACGAAGGTCCAGCAACGGTCGCACTTCTTACCCTCGGCAGGCTCAACCAGCACGGCGATACCCGAAACGGTCTCGGCAAACGCGCCCTCGGGAGCCTCTCCCTTGACCACGGTAGCCTGAGAGGTGATGAACATGGTGGGAAGTTCTGCGGCAAAGCCGTTCAGCACGGCGTACTGAGCCTCGTCGGCGGTGTAGACCGTGACCTTGGCATCCAGCGACTTACCGATCATCTTGGCGGCGCGGGCCAGCTCCAGCGCCTTCATGACGTCGTCACGCAGGGTGAACAGCTCGTCCAAACGGGCGGCCTCGGGGAATACCAGAGCCTCATCATAAACAGGCATCTCGTTCAGGAACACGCTGCGAGCGTCATCGGCGGCGGCATGGGGCATAGCCTTCCAGATCTCCTCAGCGGTGAAGCAAAGGATGGGAGCCACCAGACGGGTCAGAGCAGACAGAACGGTATACATAGCGGTCTGTGCGGCGCGGCGGGACAGGGATGCCTTGCCGTCGGTGTAGAGACGGTCCTTGGTGATATCCACGTAGAGCTTGGACAGATCACCCGTGCAGAAATTGTTGATGGCGTTGTAAGCAATGTGGAATTCATAGCCGTTGTAGGCGTCGCGGCAGGTCTTCGTCAGCTCGTTGGTACGGGCGATGACCCACTTGTCGATCTCGTGGAGATCGGCGTGTGCCACCATATCGGTATCGGGGTTGAAGTCGCCCAGATTGGCCAGCAGGATGCGGGCGGTGTTACGGATCTTACGGTAGACCTCGGAGAGCTGACGGAAGATGGCATCCGAGCAACGAACGTCCACGTGGTAGTCGCAGGAAGCGGCCCACAAACGGAGAATATCCGAGCCGTACTTTTTGATGATCTCATCGGGATCGACGCCGTTGCCCAGAGACTTGTGCATGGCGCGGCCCTCGCCGTCCACCACCCAGCCGTGGGTCAGCACCTGCTTGAAGGGGGCACCGCGATCCAGAGCGCCCACAGAGGTGAGCAGAGAGGACTGGAACCAACCGCGGTACTGGTCTGCGCCCTCCAGATAGACGTCGGCGGGCCACAGATCGGGCGTGCGGTACATGAGGCAAGCGTAGTGGGTAGAGCCGGAATCAAACCAGCAGTCCAGCGTATCCTTCTCCTTGGTGAAGGTCTTGCCGCCGCAATGAGGACAGGTCAGACCCTCGGGGATCAGCTCCATGGCCTCTTTCTCGAACCAGATGTTCGAGCCGAACTCGTCAAAGAGCTTGGAAATCTTGTCGATGGACTCGGGCGTGGACACGGGCTTTTCGCACTCGGTGCAGTAGAACACGGGAATGGGCAGACCCCAACGGCGTTGACGGGAGATGCACCAGTCGGATCTCTCACGGATCATAGACTCCATGCGGTCTCCGCCCCATGCGGGGAACCACTCCACGTTCTCGATCGCCTTGACAGCCTGATCCTTGAAGGATTCAACCGAGCAGAACCACTGGGGGGTAGCGCGGAAGATGACGGGCTTCTTGCAGCGGTCATGGTGGGGATAGGAGTGCATGATCTCCTCAGAGGCAAAGAGCATGCCTCTCTCGGCCATGTCGGCCTTGA
>CAJGEA010000049.1 GCA_904502015.1 uncultured Clostridia bacterium
ACCGAGGATAAGTTGGGAGGCGTGTACGCGAAGTATATCCGTATCAACGTAACGGGATCCTCGGCAGCGAACGGTTGGGCATCCATCCATGAGCTGAGTCTGACGGGCTATCGCCTATCTGACGTATACGCCGTGGACGAGGAGACAAGGACCATTACCGTGGAGGCTTCGGCTGTGGAGCAGATCACGAAGCAGGAGTTTATTGAGAACCTGAATATCGTGGGTGCATCGTCCGCAGAGGTGACCAACGCAACGGGAACAGCTTACTTTATCAACGACGGCGACACGCTGACGGTTCATTTGGGGGATAAGGTCTATACGTACACGATCCGATTTGAGACGTAACCGATTTCACAGCTACCTTGCCCTCGCGCGGAGCCACTGGCTCTGCGGGGGGGCTTTTGTAAAAAACGGCGGTTTGCCCGCAGGCATTCATAGAACGTCCCTCGGCTATACCAACGAATATCGGCAGAGAAGTTGTTTTCTCTGCCGATCTGTGTTATAATGAAGCGAATGAATTGTTGTTACTTTCACCTGTTGCTGTAAAACAAATTTTCAAAGACAACTATCTCAAAAGAACTCATAGAAGAAGGGTTTGCAACAGCATATGAAAGATGTATTAGTTTGCCTCGTCTTATAAGTAGAAGGACGAAGAATCCAAAATTTAATAATTGGTGCAAATTACACCATAAATTTTATTTTCGAAAGGAGAATTGAAAATTTCCCACTTGACCGCTCTTTATCCGCCTCGCGTCTTGACAAACGCCAGAGAAAGGGATATAATAAAAGGAGATATCTATAAACGCCACTCGTTTTCCCAATATGACCGATACATAAAATAAGGAGACACGTCACATGAAGGAATCGCTCTTTGCAGGAAAGACCCTGATGATTACGGGAGGCACGGGCTCGTTCGGTAACGCCGTGCTCAACCGCTTCCTCAAAACCGACATCGGTGAGATCCGCAT
Organism: uncultured Clostridia bacterium; assembly: GCA_904502015.1. Taxonomy (GTDB): domain Bacteria; phylum Bacillota; class Clostridia; order Oscillospirales; family CAG-272; genus CAMEON01. The sequence continues at coordinate 969 of CAJGEA010000049.1, forward strand.
TTTCTCCCGCGACGAGAAAAAGCAGGACGATATGCGCCACGAATTTCAGGCAAAGATGCCAGAGGTGGCGGATAAGATCAAATTCTACATCGGTGACGTGCGGGACATCGCGTCTGTCCGCAACGCCATGCACGGTGTCGATTACATATTTCACGCCGCCGCGCTCAAGCAGGTGCCCTCCTGCGAGTTTTTTCCCATCGAGGCGGTCAAGACCAACGTGCTGGGCACCGAGAACGTGTTGACCGCCGCTATCGAGGCAGGGGTGAGCAACGTGGTCTGCCTCTCCACCGATAAGGCGGCGTACCCCGTCAACGCCATGGGTACGTCCAAGGCCATGATGGAAAAGGTCATCGTCGCCAAGGCGCGCACGACAACCAAGACCAAGATCTGCTGTACCCGCTACGGCAATGTCATGTGCTCCCGCGGCTCGGTCATCCCGCTGTGGATCGACCAGATCCGCGCAGGCAACCCCATCACCCTCACCGAGCCTACCATGACTCGTTTCATCATGTCTCTCGACGAGGCGGTGGATCTCGTGCTGTTCGCGTTTGAGCATGGCGAATCGGGCGACATTCTCGTGCAGAAGGCGCCCGCCTGCACCATCCAAACCCAGGCCGAGGCGGTGTGCGAGCTGTTCGGCGGTGACAAGGATGCCATCAAGATCATCGGTATCCGCCACGGCGAGAAGATGTACGAAACGCTTCTCACCAACGAAGAGTGCGCCCACGCCATCGACATGGGCAACTTCTACCGCGTGCCCTGCGACAAGCGCGGACTCAATTACGATAAGTATTTCAAGGAGGGCGACACCGAGCGCGTCAAGCTCAGCGAGTTCAACTCCAATAACACCACTCTCCTGACAGTCGCCGAGACCAAGGCGAAGATCGCATCCCTTGCGTATATCCAAGAAGAATTGGCAAAGCGGAGTGAAAGGGCATGATTAAGAAGTGGCTTTTGTCGCACGATTCCATGTATACGCTTGTCATTCGAATTCTCAACCTTTTCGGTCACAACAGTCGGATGCGCGGCGCACATCCGTCGGTTTGGCTGAAACGAACCAAGGTAATCGACAAGGGAAATGGCAATACCGTTACGATTGACAGAAAATCGAAACTGCGAAATTGCACATTTAAATTCTACGGAAGCAATAACCGCGTGATTATCGGCGAAAGATGCTCCCTCAGCCACTTGACGGTTTGGATCGAGGATGACAATAACTGCGTCCAAATCGCCAAAAATACCACGGTTCACGGGACGACGGGACTGGCTTGCATCGAGGGGTGTCGCATTGAAATCGGTGAAGATTGTATGTTCTCAAGCAATATCCATTTCCGAACGGGCGACAGCCATTCAGTGGTAGACCTGGACGGCCATCGCATCAATCCAAGCCGTGACATTGTCATCGGAGACCATGTTTGGATCGGTCACAATGCCATTGTTTGTAAGGGCGTAACGGTCGCTGATCACAGTATTGTGGGGGCAGGCTCGGTGGTGACACGGCGTTTTGAGCAAGACCATGTTGCCATCGGTGGAAACCCCGCAAAAATCATCAAGGAAAACGTTGATTGGAAAAGAGAGCGTATATGAATATATTGATAACGGGCGCAGCGGGCTTTGTCGGTAAGAACCTCACCGTTGCCCTCCAAAACATCCGCGACGGCAAGGATCGCACCCGCCCGAATCTCTCCATCGGCGAGATTTACGAGTACGATCTCGATACCGATCCCGCGCTCTTGGACGGCTTTTGCGAGCGCGCGGACTTTGTGTTCCACCTTGCAGGGGTCAACCGCCCGCAGGATCCCGAGGAGTTCATGCAGGGCAACTTCGGCTTTACCTCCACACTTCTTGACACGCTGGAAAAGTGCGGAAATCGCTGTCCCGTCATGCTCTCCTCTTCCATTCAGGCCACCCTCGTGGGACGCTACGACAGCGACTACGGGCGCAGTAAGCGGGCAGGGGAGGACTTGCTTTTCGCGTACGGCGAGCGGACGGGCGCACCTGTGCTTGTCTACCGTTTCCCCAATCTGTTCGGCAAGTGGTGCCGCCCCAATTATAACTCCGCCGTGGCAACCTTCAGCCACAACATGGCCAATGACCTGCCCATCACGGTCAGTGATCCCGCCATCGAGCTGGAGCTTCTCTACATCGACGATCTCGTGACCGAAATGCTGGACGCATTGGAGGGACACCCTCACCGCGCGAGCTTTGACGGTATCACCACGGTGCTGACACCTGACGGCGACTTCTGCGCCGCTCCCGTGACCCACCGCGTGACGCTGGGCGAGATCGTGCGCCTGCTGGAGGCCTTCCGCGATCAGCCCCGCACACTCGTTATGCCCGAGATCCCCATGGGGAGCTTTGCGAAGAAACTGTATTCCACTTATTTGTCTTACATGCCAAAGGAAAAAGTGGCCATCCCGCTCAAGATGAACGTGGACGAGCGCGGCTCGTTTACCGAGCTGATGCGCACCGAAAAATGCGGTCAGTTCAGCGTCAACGTGTCAAAGCCCGGTATCACCAAGGGACAGCATTGGCACAACGTCAAGTGGGAGTTCTTCATCGTGGTCAGCGGACACGCCCTCATTCAGGAGCGCAAGATCGGCACCGACGAGGTGCTGAGCTTCGAGGTCAGCGGCGACAAGCTGGAGGCCATTCACATGCTCCCGGGCTACACCCACAACATCATCAATCTGTCGGACACCGAGGATCTTGTCACCCTTATGTGGGCGAACGAGTCCTTCGATCCGAACCACCCCGATACCTTCTTTGAGCCCGTAGAATAAGCATAAAAAAGAGGAATAATACATGGATATCAAGCTGGATTACTCCGACGTGTCCTTCAAGGGCGACGGTCGGCTGAAGCTTCTCATCATCGTGGGCACCCGCCCCGAGATCATCCGCCTTGCCGCCGTTATCGACAAGTGCCGCCGCTACTTCGATTGCATTCTGGCGCACACGGGGCAGAACTATGACTACAACCTCAACGGTGTGTTTTTCCGCGATCTCAAGCTCGCCGACCCCGAGGTGTATATGGATGCCGTGGGCGACGACCTCGGCGCGACCGTGGGCAACATCATCAACTGCTCCTATAAGCTGATGAATCAAATTAAGCCCGACGCCCTGCTCATTCTGGGAGACACCAACTCCTGCCTGTCCGCCATTGCCGCTAAGCGGTTGCATATCCCCATCTTCCATATGGAGGCGGGTAACCGTTGCAAGGATGAGTGTCTGCCCGAGGAGACCAACCGCCGCATTGTGGACATCATCTCGGACGTCAACCTCGCGTACTCCGAGCACGCCCGCCGCTACCTGCATGAGTGCGGTCTGCCCAAGGAGCGCACCTACGTCACGGGCTCGCCCATGGCCGAGGTTCTGCACAAGAACCTCCCCGAGATCGAGAAGAGCGACATCCTCTCGCGGCTGGGACTTGAGCCGAAGAAGTACATCCTGCTCTCGGCGCACCGCGAGGAAAACATTGATACCGAAAAGAATTTTACCAGCCTCTTTACGGCGGTCAATAAGCTGGCGGAGACCTACGATATGCCCATCCTCTACTCCTGCCATCCCCGTAGCCGTAACCGCCTGGAGAAGAGCGGCTTTGCGCTTGATCCCCGCGTCATCCGCCACGAGCCCCTCGGCTTCCACGACTATAACCATCTGCAGATGAACGCCTACGCCGTGGTGTCGGACAGCGGCACTCTGCCTGAGGAGAGCAGCTTCTTTACCAGCATCGGCAAGCCTTTTCCCGCCGTGTGCATTCGCACCTCTACCGAGCGCCCCGAGGCGCTGGATAAGGCGTGCTTTATCCTTGCCGGCATTGACGAGAAGAACCTCCTGAACGCCGTCACCACCGCCGTTGCCATGACCGAGAACGGTGACCACGGCATTCCTGTGCCCACCTACGTGGAGGAGAACGTGTCCACGAAGGTGGTCAAGATCATCCAGTCCTACACGGGTGTGGTGGACAAGATGGTGTGGAGAAAGACTAACTGATTCAGCGAAAAAAGCTCGGCAGAGTATCTCTCTGCCGAGCTTTCGTTTTTATGGTTTTTTCGCATAGGGGCGGATGCTCTGCATGCCGCTTTTCATGATGATGCCTCGTGTAAACGGGGTACACAGGATAGCCCGTTTCACCGATTTCATGCGGAGCTTCAGCCGCAGGGTGCGCGTGTTCTTTCGATACGTTCTTTGCACGTCTTGGTAGGTTTTGCCTGCTGCAAACGCATCGGCCAGCACCTTTCCGCTATACATGGCGCTGCTGAGCCCCTCAAAGGAGCTGGCGCTGATAAAGCCTGCCGCTTCGCCGAGAAGGAAAACGGTGCCGTCACCCGTGCAAAAATCCTTCATCGCGCGCGGGCTGGAAACCAGGCACGCCTCGGTCTTGACTGCCTCTCCAAAGGAATTTCCGAGAAACGCCTCCAGCCGTGCCTTTTGCTGGTCAAACGCCCGACGGCATCCGTGCGTAGCAAAAGCACCGCCGAATATGACGTAGTTGCCTTTATGTATCGTCCAAGAGCAGCTGTCGCTGGTTTTGGCATCGAATATGCAGGAGTAGTAGGGAAGCCGTTGCCCCTTGTTTTCAAACCACTGCTGTATGGCAACGTACTGAACGCGCATGGGGCGAAAGAAGGCGCGCCGAACCACCGAGCCTCCGCCGTCTGCGCCGACTAGGGCTCGCGCGCTGATTTGCGTTTTTTCCTCGCCGTGCTTCACGGAAAGAAGAAAGAGATCGTCCTCTTTCTCGATCTTAAGGCAACGCCCCCTGCAAACCGTAACGTGGGGTGGCACGAGGGAAAGAAGCCATCTGTCAAAGGAATATCTGTCCATATTGAGGTAGTGTCTTTGATAGTACCGCACCAGCTTTTGGTCGATGTCGATGGTTTCTACCGCGAAAATCTGGGGATCCTCCAGAACGCTCTTGGGGAGAACCAAATCGAATCGTGCGAGCAGCTTTTGCGCGTCGGGCGCGAGAAGTCCTCCGCAGGGCTTGGCCGAGTCGGGCGACTGTCCGTCTATAAGAACAATTTTCAGGTCGGGGCGCGCCTCGGCGAGTTCCTTGACAAACACAGCTCCCGCGGGGCCTGCTCCTACGACGGCAATATCGTATACGTTCATCGCTATCTCCTTTGGTGACAGCACAAAACCGCAGAGGGGTTCCCTGCGGTTTCTGCTTTTTCAATGTTCGTTCAAATGGGCTTTCGGGCAGAGTGGGGAATTACTCAGCTGTGTCTGTGACAGTGGTGTCTGTGACAGTGGTGTCTGTGACAGTGTCCTCGACGGTGTCGCACTCGGCGCACGCCTCGTCGGCGATGTCCTCGCAACACTCGCAGCACTCGTCGCTCAAATCAAAGGCCTCGACGGCATCGTCGTTCTTCTTGCAGCAGCACAGCTTGCCCTTGATGAACTTCTCAAAGATCACGTAGCCTGCGGCAACGGCGGCCAGCGCGGTCACAATGATGGCAACAACCTTGAGGGCGGTGTAGTTCTTTTTCTTCTTTCGGCAAAACAGCATGGTTCGTCCTCCTTGGGCGATGTTTTAGGCGCGGTTGTCCCGACACCTTATGATTACCTACAGTATACCCGAAATAAATGAACTCCATGTGAATATTTGAGGGAAAATTTGAATTTTATTGCAGAAATCCAATCGCAGAAAAACCAGTAACGGTTAATCCGCGCGTGAAATTGGGGTTTATATGGCGGCGGCAACCCATTGATAAATCCAAATCAGACTGACGGATGATAGAACAAAAAGTTCCCCGCGAGTGTGTCGTGCGCTGTTGACAAAACGCAAATGTTGTTATATAATATAAATTAAGTTATTATGCCGTGCGGCGTTGCCTGGGTCGCGCGTATTTACCGAAAAAGGGGGACGGATCATGTATATTTTGGGAATGGAAAGCTCCTGCGACGAAACCTCTGCGGCTGTCGTGGAGATGGGTGACGGGGTGCGCCAAATCAAGTCGGATATCGTTGCCTCGCAGATCGAGATCCACCGCCTGTACGGCGGCGTCGTCCCCGAGATTGCGGGCCGCGCTCACATCGAGGCTGTGTCCCGTATCACAAGACAAGCGCTGGACGAGGCGGGTGTGACGTTTGCCGACATTGGGGCTGTCGCCGTGACAACCCATCCGGGGCTCATTGGCGCTCTTCTCGTGGGCGTGAACTTTGCGAAATCTCTTGCCTATGCCAATCAGATCCCCCTTGTTTCGGTCAACCATATCCACGGCCACGTGGCCGCCGCCTACCTCACCGATCCCACCTTGAAGCCCCCCTTCATGGCGGTCGTGGTGTCGGGTGGACATACCTCGCTCTTCCTTGTGCGCGACTATACCACGTTCGAGGAGATCGGCGCGACACGCGACGACGCCGCCGGTGAGGCGTTCGATAAGGTCGGCCGCGTGATCGGCATGCCGTACCCCGGCGGCGCGGCGCTGGACAAGCTCGCCTACGAGGGCGATGCCAATGCCTTCCGCCTGCCGTCTCCCGCCGTGGCAGGGGACAACCTTGACTTCTCCTTCAGCGGCCTCAAGACCGCTGCCCTCAATCTGATCAACACCGCCGAGCAAAAGGGCGAGCAGATCGACCGCGCCGACCTCGCCGCATCCTATACCGCCGCCGTGGTCAGCGGCATTGTCAAGAAGACCGATATGGCACTCACGGGCCCCGCTCGCGGCATCGGCACGCTGGTGCTGGCGGGTGGCGTGGCCGCCAATAGTCATATCCGCAACGCCCTCTCCGAGCTGTGCGCCCGCCGCGGTGTGAAATTCATTGTCCCCGACCGCTCTCTGTGCGGAGACAACGGCGCGATGATCGCCGCCGCTGGCTACTTTGAGTATGAGCAGGGGCGCTTTGCCGATACCTCGCTCAACGCCTCGGCGTGCGACGAAATGTGAGCCCGACCGACGACCGATCAAGCGAAAGGAGCACCGACAAAATGGAATTTGATCCGATTCAATCCACCGATAAAACCGTGACCGTATCCTCCGCCGTGGTGAAACGCCTGCCGCGCTACTACCGCTACCTGCGCGAGCTCATCACCCAGGGCCGTATGCGCATCAGCTCGGGCGAGCTGTCGGCACTGATGAACGTCACTGCCTCCCAGATCCGCCAGGATCTCAACTGCTTTGGCGGCTTCGGTCAGCAGGGCTACGGCTATAACGTCAACTATCTGTTCGCCAAGATCAGCGAGATTCTGGGCGTGGGCGCAGGTTTTCATGCTGTCATTATCGGTGCGGGCGACCTCGGTCGCGCCTTGGTTCACCTCTCCATGTTCGAAAAGCGAGGTGTGGATATCGTGGGTATGTTCGACACGGGCGAGGGGCAGGTTGGCGAGACCGTCGCGGGAGTCAGCGTCATGGCGCTTGACACGCTGGAGATTTTTTTTGAGGAGAACCCCGTGGATATCGCGGTCATTACCTGCCCGAAGGAGCAGGTGCGCCCCATCGCCGACCGACTGGTTGCCGCAGGGGTCAAAGGCATCTGGAACTACATGGGCGTGGAGCTCAAATACGCGGGCTCGGACGTGGCCATCGAGAACGTCCACCTCGGGGATTCTCTCATGATCCTCAACTATAAGATCGCATCGCGCGAGGGACTTTTGCACGACGATGACGCATCTGATGCCGCATCTGATGCCGCATCTTCCGAAAGCAAAGTTGGGAAGGAAACCGAAGAATGAATATTAAGATACAGTACCGCACCGATGCGGTAGTCCTGCCGGGACAGGTGACGAAGGTCATCCAACGCGCTACCAAAAACGACCTGCGCGTTCTACTCGCCCTGTGCGCTGACCGCCGCCTTTGCATCACGGTGGAGGGTGAGGATTACAGAGCGGCGATTGCCGCCGCCGCAGGATGCACCGAGGCTCAGGTTGAGGCGTCCGTTGCCTTTTGGCGCGGTGCAGGCATCCTTGATCTGGAGGAGGAAGAGATCCTTGAGACCGAGGCTGATGCCACTGCCGAGACGCCTGCCGTGGCAGAGAAGACGCCCCGAGCCACTCCCCCCCGCGTGGCGGATACTCCCTCCATCGAGGACGCGACCTCTGGGAACAAGCCCGCCACAGAAAAATCCGCTGTGGGGAAAACCGCAAAGCCCGCCCCCCACGCTGCGCTCCCGCGCTACACCACCGAGCAGCTTGCCGATCTTCTGGAGCAGCGCCACGAGGCGGCGGCATTCATCGACGAGGCCCAGCGCATTTGGGGCAAGATCTTCAATACTCATGAGGTTAACGTCCTGCTCGGACTTGTAGACTACCTCGGGCTGGATTGGGAGTACGTTTTGACTCTTCTCGCCTACTGCGCCGCCGCGCATGAGAAGCGGGGCATACATAAATCCCTCCGCTATCTGGAAAGCACCGCCTTTGGTTTTTACGACGAGGGTGTTCGCACCCTTGCGGAGCTGCAGGAGCGGCTCAAGCAGATCGAGGCAATGGCGGAGGTGGAAGGACAGCTCCGCACCTTGTTCGGTATGGGTGCCCGTGCCCTCACGCCCAAGGAAAAGAAATGCTTTTCCACGTGGCTCTACGAGTACCGATACGGCATGGATATCATCAAGCTGGCGTACGACGTGACGGTGGATGCCAAGGGCTCACCCAATTTGAGTTACATGAACTCGGTGCTCGCTAACTGGAACCGCGACGGGCTTCGCACCCCCGAGGCCGTGAAGGCGGCGCAGGAGGCCTTCCATGCCGAGCAGGAAAAGGCCCGCACGGGAGGGAAGGGAAAGCCCCCCGCGCCCACAGGCTCGTTTGATACCGATGACTTTTTCTCAGCCGCCGTGCGCCGCAGCTTCGGCGATGATTTTGACGATGGCGACACGGACTGAAGACAAGACATAACATAGGGAGTACCGATTATGGGCTACAATAAGGATAATTACAATCGCATCCGCGAGGAATACAATACCAAATACCTCCGCGCCCGCGAGGCGGCGGATCTGCGCCGTACCGAGGTGCATCTGGCGATCCCCGCCGTGGAGGAGTTGGACCGAGCCTTGAACGGTCTGGGCCTTGAGATCATGAAGGCCGCCGTGGGCGGTGGGGATGTGGAGGCGCGTCTTGCCGAGCTCCGCACCCGCAACGAGGAGCTGCAGGCTCTGCGCCGCGATCTGCTGGTTGAGGGAGGCTTCCCCCCCGATTACACCGAGGTCAAGTACGAGTGCGAGCTGTGCGCCGACTCGGGGTTCGTAGATTTCAAAATGTGCCGGTGCATGAGAAACAAGCTCATTCAGGCCGCCTACGCCTCGTCGGGCATGGCGACTCTGCTTGAGAGCCAGTCCTTTGAAAATTTTGATCTGGACTACTGCACCGCCACCCCCCAGACCCTGCGGCACATGACCCGCGTGCGGGATATCATGAAGCAGTACGCCGATACCTTTGAGGCGGGCGTTTCTGAAAACCTCGTGCTGTTCGGCGGCACGGGACTGGGCAAGACGCACCTCTCCACCGCCGTGGCCCGCACGGTTATCGAGCGGGGCTTTGACGTGTTCTACGTCAGCGCCGTAGGTATGCTTTCGGATTTTGAGTACCAGCGGTTCGGCAACAGCGTGAGTGGGGACTCGGGTGCAGATACGGGTCGATACTATGACTGCGACCTGCTCATCATCGATGACCTCGGAACCGAGGTGAACAATCAGTTCACCACGTCGGTGCTGTATAACGTCATCAATACCCGACTCAACCGCCGCCACGCGACCATCATTAATACCAACTTCTCGCAGGATGAGTTCCGCAAGCGCTATTGGGATCGCATTACCAGCCGCGTGCTGGGCGAGTACCGTGTCCTGCCCTTCGTTGGATGCGACGTCCGAGCCCAAAAGCTGGCGCGCAAGTAAGATCCCCGGTGTCAAATTGGGGTTTATCTGGGAGAACGCCGGGGGAACTTCTTGCAAGAAGTTCCCCCGAACCCCCTCAAGAACCTTCAAAAAA
>CAJGEA010000050.1 GCA_904502015.1 uncultured Clostridia bacterium
AGGCGGGCGCGATCGAGGCGTCGGGCCACAAGGTGTTGACCGTCCCCTCTTGCGAGGGTAAGCTTACCGCCGACGACGTGGAGCATCTTCTCACCTCCTTCTACGCCGACGGTAGCCACGACCACATGGTGTTCCCCGGCATGGTCTACATATCCCACCCCACCGAATACGGCACGCTCTACACTCGCGCCGAGCTGGAGGCGCTTGCCGCCGTCTGCCACCGCTACGAGATCCCGCTCTACCTGGACGGTGCGCGTCTGGGCTACGGTCTGATGAGCCGCGACACCGACGTAACGCTGTCCGACCTCAATGAGCTATGCGACGTATTCTACATCGGCGGTACCAAGGTGGGCGCGCTGTGCGGCGAGGCGGTGGTGTTCACCCACAACAACGCCCCGAAGCACTTCTTCACACTCGTCAAGCAGAACGGCGCGCTCCTCGCCAAGGGGCGCCTGCTCGCCGTGCAGTTCGACACCCTATTTACCGACGACCTCTACTTCTCCATCAGCCAAAACGCCATCGATATGGCGGAGTCGCTCAAGGCGCTCTTTGCCTCAAAGGGCTGCCGCTTCTTTATTGACTCCCCCACCAACCAGCAGTTCGTGATTCTGGACAATGAAAAGATCGACGAGCTGGCACAAAAGGTGCGCTTTGAGATCTGGGAGCCCTACGACGAGCATCACAAGGTAGTGCGCTTTGCCACGAGCTGGGGCACCACCAAGGAGGACATTGATTTCCTGGCCGGCCTGCTTTGACTTTCCCTATACGCAACGCTCGCACCGAATGAAGTCGGTGCGAGCGTTTTGATTTCCATTTCAAATTTATTCCATTTCCCTACCCAGGAGCTTCGCCGACTTCACCAGCCGCTTGGAGCGAATCCACTCGTCCTTACCGGGACACAGACGGTACAGCCCCAACGTAGCCAGCACGTACCACGCCGAGGTGGTACCGTTGTCCTCGTCACCCGGGTATCCGTCCTCCGTGGGAGCAAACGCCTCCCGAACCAGCTTTTCCGTCCAGTAGTCCGTCTTCTCGGGGCAACCGAGGGCGGCATACATAAACGGGAGATGGAACGAGGGCTGGTTGGAAATGGCCATCTGACCGAAGTCCACCAGCGCCATCTCGGTCATCTCGTGGATCTCGGTGCCGTAGCCCAGCACGCGGTAGTGAGGCTTCTCGGCAAAGAGGGCGTCCAGCTTTTCGATCAGCTTGTCGCGGCCGCCGTACAGCGCGGCCAGTCCCTCCACATCATGAGGTACGGCAAACGAGCTCTGCCACGCCGAGCCCTCGGTGTACTCCCCACCCCACACGCAGGGATCAAAATTCTTGGCCATACGTCCCTCGCAATCGCGTCCGCGCATGAATCCGCTCTCAGGATCAAACAAATGGCGGTAATTTTTGGCACGCAACTCGTAGGCTTCGGCCAGATCCTCCTCGCCCAGCGCGCGGGCCACCGTGGCAATGCACCAGTCGCCGTATGCAAAATCCAGCGTCAGATTGACCGATTCGCGGTACATATCGCGGGGCACGTAGCCGTACTTCAAGTACTCCACTATGCCGTTGCGTCCAAAGCGCCCCTCGGGGGCCGGATTGTTCGCGTGCTTGAGCATACCCTCCAGCGCCTCACGCAGGAGCGCGGGGGAGGCGATGCCGCTCGTCGCCGCCTCGGCGATCACGCTGTCAATCAAGGTGCTGGGCATGCAACCGCACTCGCCCATGGTAATCCAGCGAGGCAACCAACCGCACTCGCGGTAGTCACCCACAAAGCCCTCCAGCATTTCAGCGAACTCGTCACGGGCAATCAAGGTATACAAGGGGTACACCGTGCGGTAGGTATCCCAGAAACCGTTATCGGTGTAGCGCACTCCCGCTCGCACCTTACCGTCGGCGGGTCTGTAATGGCAGGTATTGCCGTCGCGGTCGATCTCATACGCCTTGCGCGGAAAGGAAAACACGCGGTACAGACAGGAGTAAAAGGTCTTCATCTGCATCTCGTCATCGCTCTCAATCTCGATGCGGCTGAGCTTCTCTTCCCACGCATTGGCGGCGGCTCTCCGTATTTCTTCAAAGCTGAGATCCCCGCACTCGCGGTCAATCGCCGCCAGCGCCATCTCCCCGCTGATATAGGAAATACCCATCCGCGCCTCCAGCGTGCGTCCCGTCAGGGCGATATGCATGCAGGAGCCGTTCGGATCGTAGGTGCGCGCGGCGTCCACCTCGGCGGGGACAAAGCGCACCGCGATATAGGTCTTGAAATTCACGGCAATATCGGTCTTCTGTCCCGAGATCACGCCGTACAGGATCGCGTTTTCCGCGTCATAGCGGTACTCGTAGGAGCCCTGCACGGGCAAAAACGAAAGGAAAGAGGCGCGGTCATTGTCAAATGACAGACGAATGGCGGCGCACCGCTCGGTGGGAGTCAGCTCAAAGGTACAGCCCGAGCGCAGGAACGTCACCCGCAGGTAATCGGGATCCTGCACCGAGTCACCGATGCGGTAGCCCGACCACGCGGGCGCGTAGTCGTTCATCACCAGATCGTTCTGGGGCGTCATCAGCACCGTACCGTAATCCCCCAGCCACGGGCAGGGTTGGTGCGTCAGGCGCACGCCCTCGGCGTACTCGTGGTCGGGCTGGTAAAACCACGGCGCGGAGCCGCCGTCAGTCTGTAAACAGAAGGGCGCCATGCCAAAGGGCATCTGTGTCAGCGGCAGAGTGTTGCCGTTCGACCGTCTTGGGACGGATCGCGTACCCATACGGGCGTTCACGTAAGTCAGATATTTCATATCCGTATCTCCTGTCATTCAGTCTGTGGGGGTGTGGAAAACCATAGGGGGCTTTTTGAAAAAAGCTCCCCTCCCCCAAGAACTTTCAAAAAATCATGTTAAAACATTTGCGTAATAAATAATAAAATTTTGAGATTTTTGGGAGTCCCGAACCTTTTGGGCAAAAAGGGCTCGGGCTGGGCGCGGGGGTGAATCCCCTGCCCTCAGAACTCCTCTTTGTGCGCCATGAAGAAATCAAAATATTTCCGCACATTGGGCAGATCCGTCCAGCGGCAGGTGCAGACGGGATGCTCGTCCAGATTGTAGATTCGCGCATGTTTCATAGACAGAAAAATGGGCGAGTGGGTGGCAATGATGAACTGACTGCGCGTGGCGCGCGCCGTCGCCTCGATATACTCGGCAAGCTGAATCTGAAACTCAACCGACAGGCTGTTTTCAGGCTCGTCCAGCAGGTACAGGGCATCCTCCTCCATACGGTCGAGGAACAGCCGCATGGCGGTCTCGCCGTTGGAGTGCAGGTCAATGTCCCGCGCCACCCGCGCCTTGATGTATTTCGACTGCGAGTGCTTGGGGGACAGAATCTCCCGCACCTCGCAAAAGCGCTCGTAGTCATCCAATCCGTGCAGGCGGCGAGCCTCGGGATCCATCATCGCCTCGCGGTAGGTGTCCACGTAACGGTCAAACAACTCGTTTCTCCGCTCCTCGATTCGCCCGTTGACCGACCGCGCGCTCAGCGCATAGTCAAACACGTCGTCACTGGTCAGCACACAGCTTTTGTCGGGCCTGCTCATCCATTCCACATAGCACATATCCACGAAACGGTCAAAAAACGGCGCACCGTTGAAGTCCGAATACCGCTCGGCGTTGATCCTTTGCGCCATGACGTTGATCAGCGTACTTTTCCCCGAGCCGTTGCCGCCGTAGAGCAACGTGATCCCGTCGAACTCCACCGTCCGCAGTCCCTTGTCGGGGAAAATCTTGAAGGGGTAGAAGGTGTGAAAGCAGGTTCTCTGCTCGCCCTTGATGACATTGATCTCGGCCACCTCACCGGGCAGAATCAGTTTTTTCGCATAGATCACGGTCTCACCGCCTCCCTTGGCATTTAACGCTTGCGTCAAATAGATTATAGCACGGATGCAGAGGGGTGTCAAGATGCTATAAACGGAAATGAAAAAGCCCCAACAGACCGCAGTGGCGGTCTGCCGGGGCTTGCAATCGAGATGGGATTAAGCGTACACCTCGATCTCACCGAATGCCATCGGTCTTGTAGTGTCGCATTCAATGCGGATATAGCGCGCCTGCACCTTGTCAAAGGTCAGCTCCAGCGCCTCGGAGGCATCGCCCCACTTGTGATCCTTCACCTTGGCAACCTCGGTGTAGTTCACACCGTCCTCGGATACCAGAACCGTAAAGCTCTTGCACCATTTTACCTTGGGAATCGCCTCACTCATGTTAATCTTCACGCGGCTCACCTCAAAGGTGCCCAGAAGATCCATCTTGATCCAGGGATCCTTGTCGGATTCGCGGCCGATCCAGCCACCGTTCTCGAGGATACCGTCGGTGAGGAGGTATGTGGCAATAGAGCCCTTAAAATCGAAGGATGCATCCGAAGAGGAAGCAAATACGGGCTTGTTCAGTGCCAGATTCTCGCTCTGCTCGGGAGCGGGACGGGATACGTCCGCACCTGCGGGGAGAATGACAGCCACGCACTGACCGGGCTTCAGCGTCAGGGTGAAGGTGGAGTCAGCGCCGACCGAGATCTCCGTAGTCTCGCCCGTCAGGGGATCAAAGACCGACAGAGCACCTACGTCTTTCTGCAACTTGACCGTGAAGGTCGTATCGTTGTCCTCGCGGAAGGCCTTGTTGGTGATGACAACGTGCTGCTGACCCGAACCGTCCAGGGCCTCATACACGGTATAGATCGCGTCGCCGCCACCCAGATGGGCAAAGATGAAATCCTCGGGCAGGAGCAGATTGTCCAGCTCGGAGTTGGTATGGTAGACCTCGATCGCGTCGCTGTTACCCAGAATGGTACCCAGGTTCTTGATGTACTTGTTGGCGGCGATGATGCCCTCATAGTTGCCGGCGGGCTTGAAGTCAGGGCCCACGAAGCCCGTCTCAAAGTTTACCTTTTCTTCATCAACGGGGGTCAGAGCCACGAACCACTTAAAGTTCTTCATACCGTACGCCATACCCAGCGTAGCGTTGTAGCGCAGGGCGTTGGCATCCAGAAGCGGGTGCATCCCCGTCATGACCATGGACTGCATGTAGAAGCCGGTGTCGGCGTTGAAGAACAGACCTGCCTTGCGGAGACGGTCGAGAGAGGAGTAGACCTTATCATCAAAGATGCCGTTCCATATGAAGGGATAGTGGTCGTAGGTCAAAAAGCGCATACGGCCGTTGCCACCGGCTACGGCGGCGAACTCGGTGAAGTACTCGTCAATGCCTCCGAAGTTGTAGGGGGGCAGGAGATTCAGGTGAGGAATCAGATGGGGGTTGTACTCCTGAATGAGGCGGAAGATGCGGGCATAATCCACGTATTCACCGTGAGGCTCATCCTGCATATACACACCGTAGAAGCCGGCACGGTTCTCATACTTCTGCACGATGGCGATGATCTCGTCGTCGGTCAGATTCAAGTAGTTGGGGCCGCCCAGAGGATCGCGGGGCGAATAGGCCATGCCCAGCTTGTTGCAGAGATAGAGGGTATACATGGCAATGTGGTTGCCTGCACGGTCATGGTCGCGCGTATCCTCCACGTACTCAACACCGCCATCGGCCAGAATCCTGAGTCCCACGGCGATCTCCTCGGGGTATGCAAAATTCGAGTGGTAGAAGGTGGACACGCGGAAATTGTCGCGCAGCTCCTCCTTGACCTCCACGTGGCATACCGCCAGATTGGTTCCGTCGGTGACGTACACGTCGGTCTTGCCCACGCCCACGGGGGTGATGAGTCCGTTCTCATCAACCGTTGCTACAGCCTTATCCAGAGATACGTATTTCAGGGTTGCAGCGGGGTCAACAGCCGTCCCATCGCGGTAGTAGAGGATGGAGAGCTGCTGGGTGGTATCGGGGTTCTTGAAAAGCCAGATGTCATCGCGGTTGAGGATCATGTTGGTAGCCGTATCGATGGGGGAATAGACCTCCATCTCGGAGAGGGACAGGTACTTGCCCTTGCCCTCGGCACCCTCGCCCAGCTCACGGGTCACCAGCTTGACAAACTGACCCTGCACGCCGCCCAGGGACACACTCAGTCCGTCCTTAGCGGCATCCGCGGTGGCGTCGGTCACAGTAGCGGCCTTGGTATAATTCTCGCCGTCCATCGAAACCAGAATATCGAATGCCTTGGGGAAGCCGCCCTCGTCTCCCGCCATAGGGTAGAGCTTTACGCTATCCAGCGCACGAACCTCGGTCAAGTCTACAAAAATATAATATTCCTTGGCGGAGTCCTCATTGCCCCAAGGGGTGGAAAAGCCCGTTGCGCGATCTCCGTCGTTGAGATAGACGTTGCTGTAGCCGTTTTCGGTTTGGCAAGCAGATGCCAGAGCAAATCCCTCGCGTGCTACGTTCGCCACAGGGAGCGCGGTCGGCTCAAATGCGAGGGGGTTGAAGGATTCCTCGGTGGATTCCTCGGTGGATTCCTCGGTAGTCTCCTCGGTGGATTCCTCGTCGGAGGTGTCCGTAGGCGTCTCGGTGGGGGTCGAGGTGTCGGCAGGGGAAGTATGATCTGCCTTGTCGCTACCGCCCGTGCATGAAACGCCGGTCATGCCGAGCAGAACCAAAGCGATACAAAGTAAAAGTTTCTTCATAAGAGCGTCTCCTTTCGTGATAGACATTTTATTATACCATATTTTTCCCCAACTTGTAAATTGGATAGTCAAACGAAAATACCTCCCCCGATTTGTCAAGATCGCACAAACCGAAATAGGTGCCTCGGATACGGCATTGTCACCTATTCTAACCGCAAGACGCAGGAAGGGTCGCCCCAAAAATCCATTCGTGACAACCCTTTACATTTATTATTTACCAATGAACATTTGCGTCCAGTAGTGCCCATCGGCGACGTACCCCACGCCGATCTGGGTATAGGACGCGTTCAGTATGTTGGCACGATGCCCTGCGGAATTCATCCACGCATTGACAACCGCCTGCGGGCTCGCCTGCCCGCGCGCGATGTTCTCCCCCGCAGTTCTGTACGTAATGCCAAAGCTCTTGATCATCTGAAACGGCGTGCCGTACACCGGGCTGGTGTGCGAAAAGTACCTGTTGTCGCGCATATCCTGCGATTTGTACCGCGCCACGCGACCGAGCTCCCAGTCGTAGGTCTGCTTGGAGAGCCCGTTCTGCACGCGGATGTCATTGACCAGCCGAATGACCTCTTGCTCGTAGCTCGTGACCGAGTTGCTGACCGTGGGGATGGTCAAAACCTGTCCCGGGTAGATCAGATCGGGATTGGATATCTGCGGGTTGGCGGCCTTGATCTCACTGAGCCCCACTTGGTATCGGACGGCAATTTTCCACATGGTATCGCCCGACACCACCGTGTGCGAGGTCTCGGCCGACACACCGATTGCCAAAATGGCTACGCTCATGATGATACTCAACATAAAAACAAACAGCTTTTTCATCTGTTGTACCTCCGTATATTGATTTGAAATCGCAACGTAAAACGCCAATTTCCCTTGTATTATAACATATTTTTCGTTTTTGTGCAAATGTAAGTTCTGGAAGTCGTAGTAGAGAGAGAATGCAAGAGCTTCATTAGCGCAAATGAATCAAAATAAGCCCCGCCCATTGATTTGATCACAAACCAACGGACGGGGCTATGGTTTTAGGGTTTACCGGCGGCTAATTTCACGGACAAGCAGGGTGTAAAGCGCGAGCCATCGAGCATAAGAGTACGCACTTCCCCGTCGATGCTCTTTGGAGCGCAAATACCATGTGACATATTATATATTTGCAAAATGTCTAAATAATATAAAAACACTATAAAGGACAATTTTCTCCCGCCATCGTACGAATTATTTCTTTTGTTTTTTCGTTGAGAGATAGAAAAATCGTTTTACGGGGATCGAGCACAATAAAATCACGAGCAGAAGTGTCTCCCATACACAAAATATCGACCGAGAAAATTGTAGGTAAAAAGCCAAACTTCACTTCAATAATTCGAAATGCAGGTTTATCCTCCCAATATAACTGAAAAAATTTATTTGCAATCCCTTTATCATCTATATAAATGCGGTGAAAAGCATTGTGAAAAAGCATTACTCCAATAACAATTTCGAACAAATAACAACCTAAAATAGCGAATAAAATCGAACCAAATTGACCTTGTGCCCCAAACGGAAGGGACATTATTGCTATCAATAGGCACAGAATCAATGGCATAATAAAAATATAACCTATTATTTGAGAAGCTGCACGTCTCTTCATTAAGTGAATACCCCCCTAATTTTTTCCCATGCGTCGTAGGTGTAGCCGATCACCTTCACGCCGTTCTCATTATACACAGCAACAATGTCACCTTGGAGATTCTTCTCAAAATAGAAGGTGTAGAAGGTATCTACCGCCATGGAGGAGGTGCGGTACTGCATACCAATAGGCGAACCACTTTCATCATAGAGGTAGATCAGCAGGTTGTTTCCCCACGCTTCGCTGACGATGCGCGTGCCGTCCAAGGTATACGTATGCACTTCTCCATCGATGTCTTTTTTCGTGCGGATACCCTCGTC
The DNA here is from genome assembly GCA_904502015.1 of uncultured Clostridia bacterium. Lineage (GTDB taxonomy): Bacteria > Bacillota > Clostridia > Oscillospirales > CAG-272 > CAMEON01. The sequence goes on from CAJGEA010000050.1 coordinate 8,516, forward strand.
GTTATACTCATAGTTGATCTCGACGATCACACCACCCTCCATCGACACAAGCTGCCGCCCGTTCCACGCGAGGGTGTAACCGTTGTAGTTCAACGGGTTACCTACAGCGTCATACGTATAGGTATTCGCCCCATCAGCGGTCAGGCGGTCGCCCCAGCCCCCTTCTCCAACGAGTTTCCTCGCGGAGAAGGGGATAGTTGGTGCACTCATAGCTAACAACGCTCACCTCTATAGTAAGCGTTCGCCATGCCCTTTCATGATGAAAATATAACAATAATTATGCGGTTATTTTCACAAGCTTCTTGATAATACATAATGCATTTGGTATCAAGACGTTGAAAATACAATTCAGCATGATTTAATATTTCTCGCCCGAACATCGCATTGCCAATTTAGGGATAAGGACATTATAATTGTTACTTGTTTTGCCATTCAGCGATTAACATAATCACTCCTTATATACCATTTTCAACTCGCAACGATGTTTTTTCATGTTTTTCTTTATTTGGGGCAAAGAATCCTGAAAATTAAAGACGAGGTATTCCACAACTATCTTTTTATTTTTGGAACATATTTTATATTTGTCGATCCGTCTTCTGATCTTCCCATGACATGGCTCTTTTAGAGGCCCATATACGATAATACATTGAATATCCGCGTAAGAGTATTCCTTTGTCACGCGAAAGAGGTTTCTGTAGCGTATGCAATCGTCCTGTATTTCCAATCGCCAATTGATCCCCTTGATCATCAAGTAAATGGCAGAGCCATATATGATAAAGCTCACAATCCAGACAGGTAGCATTTCTAGGCTGAAAAATTGGGAAGGTTGCGTTCTGTAGGCCAAAACGTAGATAACACCCCAAAAGGCGACAAGTATGGCAGGCAACACAATAATATAGGCAGGGTAATACAGTACAGAAGATTTTGCGTTTTTCCGCGGGCGAGATAATATACCAATGACGACGGGAACGACGAGTGTAGGTAAAAAATAAACTAAAAAGTTCTTCATATCATCCTGCCATCTGTGAGCTTATAAATGTAAAAAGGTTTCCGGCCATATATCTGACTCCTCCTATTATAAATCCCAATTCATATTTTGTCGTCACCATATATTGATGATTCACAGCTCGCTTTGTACCATTTGCGATTGTTCGTTGTAAGACTCCTCTGCTGTGAATATAGTTCTCAATAACATGTCCAGTTGCCTGGGGTTTATTAGAGGAATTTGCGCCGCAACCGGATATAAAACCAGCAATACCTCCCATGATCCCATTCCAACTAGCATCGGCAAACTTCTCCCCCCACGACTTCTCTTTGTAGAACAACGAGTCACGTAACAGACTAGAACCAAAGCCACATGCAGTGCCAAAAATTATAGATCCTACCGTTCCAATTCCAGTAGCAGAAACAGCACCACTAATGGCTCCAACACCTCCATCATAAGCAACCATAAGCCAATTTATCTGATCCCAATCTCCATTATTTTCTATATATTGATCACCAACCGAGAAGGCTGCGCCAATTATTCCGCCAATAACAGCACCGATAATTATTGCAGATAGGACAATGCTTTCCCCTGTTGGATCCGTGTACATCACCGGATTATTACTACAATACGCATACATATTGAAACCAATCAAATCACCGTTGGCGTTCACATGCACATCCGCATTCAAGAACCGTCCCCACTGGGGTTTATAGTAGCGGCTTTGGAGGTAGTAGAGTCCCGTTTCGGAGTCGTAGTAATAGCCACGGTAGCGGAAGGGGTTGTAGTAGGCGTAGTAATTTGTACCGATGGTGGAGTAGTAAGTAGTGATGAAGTTACCCCATGCGTCGTAGGTACATATACTGCTTCTCTCCTCTACACCATAATTATACCGTGTTTTCTCCACTCTGTCAAGAGTATCGTGCGAATCATTTGTTATGTCGCAACGTAGATATCCAAGTACAGATGGTAAAGAAGCGGCTTGAATCCGGGTCATCACCCCGAAAGGTTTGAGGCAACCCACGCCAGGGATTCGAACCCCGAACTCGCGGCGGTGAGCATCGCTCGACGCCGCGAGTTCAACAAGCTGCACCGTGGATATCAAAAAAGAGAGGGGGCGCAGGCAGCTTGAACCCGCGTCTCAAGCCTAAAGATGCCAAAAAGAGAAGCAGACCACCGTAGGTGGTCTGCTTCTCTTTTTGGTGCACCTTCAGGGATTCGAACCCGGGACCCACTGATTAAGAGTCAGTTGCTCTACCAACTGAGCTAAAGGTGCTGGCTCCTCCTGTTGGACTTGAACCAACGACACCCTGATTAACAGTCAGGTGCTCTACCGA
>CAJGEA010000051.1 GCA_904502015.1 uncultured Clostridia bacterium
CAAGATCCCCAATCCTCCCATGATCTTCCACGTCAACTGGTTCCGCACCGACGACGAGGGTCACTTCATCTGGCCCGGCTTCGGTGACAACATGCGCGTTCTGCTCTGGATCCTGGCTCGTTGCGAGGGCAAGGTAGACGCTGTAGAGACCGCCATCGGTTACGTGCCCAAGGCAGAGGATATCAACATCGAGGGTCTGGACGACATCACCATTGACACCGTCCGCGATCTGCTCACCGTGGATACCGCTTCCTGGCTTGAGGACGTCGCAAACATCAAGGAGTTCTACGCACAGGTCGGTGATGCCGTTCCCGCGACCATGTACGAGGAGCTCGCCGCTCTCGAGGCAAGACTCAACGGCTGATTCCCTTTGGGACAAAAAACACATATATGGGGGCGACAACGCCCCCATGCATATTTACATGTAAGAAAGGAAACTTACTATGAAAAAGCTTACAATCCTGCTGGCTCTGCTGACCCTGCTTTCGCTGGTCTTCATCGCCTGCGATAAGAACGACACCCCTGCCACCGAAACCAACGCAGAGACCGCCACCGACACTGAGGCCGTCACCACGGGTGCCGCCGAGGATGCCACCACCGACGCCGTCACTACCGATGCCGTCACGACGGACAGCATCGACGAGACCACCGCCGCTCCCTCGATCGACGATTTCTTCAGCATGATGGAATCCGACACCTCCGAGGCAGTAACCCACGCACAGATCGAATTCTCGGCGACCGCTGATATTTCCGTCACTGCCAAGGGTGCCAGCCAGACGAATTCTATGACCGCAGGCGGCTCGTTCGCCTACGGCGGTGACAGTTTTGCGCTTTCTCTGACTCTCCCCGGCTACGATGCGCCCATCAGCATCATTCGCAACGACAAGCTGTACGTATCCACCCCCGATCTGGGCAATTTTGTCTGCGAGGCAAACACCGCGGATCTCCAGGCGATCATCTCCTCCCTGATGGGCGGCGACTCCGAGTCCGAGGAGCTTGACCCCTCCGAAATTCCCGGTCTGGCCGAGCTTCTGGTCTCTCTGACCGCAATCAAGCCCTCCGAGCTGTTCGCAAGCTCCTCCCTCACGGTGGATCCCGCTACCGGCGCGTACACGCTGGTTATGAGCGGTCTGTCCGACAAGGCAATTCAGACGCTGGAGACCCTTATTGCCCTCTTTACGGGTACAGAGGGTGAGATCGAGCTGACGGATGACGCAGAGGAGGATCTGTCCGGCGAAATCGACGGTCTGACCTTTATCCAAAACATTCTGACCTCCTGGAAGAACTCCGAGAACCTCCAGATCACCGCAACCTTTGACAAGGAATTCAAGCTAACCGATCTGGATCTGCTAATCAAGGCAGATATCACGCCTCTCGTCACCTCTGATCCCGAGGAGGGCACCGCTTCCCTGTCCCTGAATATGAGCCTTGACATCTCCTACGAAAAGCCCATGTTTGAGGCGCCTGCTGACGCTGACAGCTACGAGCTCATCACCCTGGATGAGCTCGCCAATCTCCTGTTCGGCGGTGGCATGGAGGGTGAGTATCAGATCGTTTGCGGCACCGTAGCCAACGTCACCACCGATGGTGAGGGCAACACCTTTGCCGTCCTCGTCTACACCGATTACGACGAAAATTGGAACGAGATCGAGGTAGAGCATCTCGTGCTTGTCCCCGAAGAGCTGGTCGAGCTTGTTACCTCGCTGAAGGGCAGCGAGGTATACGCCGCCATCGCGGACTCGGTTCTGGTCGAGATCGAGCTGTACGTAGAGACCGAGGTGGCTTTTGCCACGATCAAGGACGTCTCCACCGTGGGCGGTATCACCATGCTGACACTGACCGTTGTCGTGGATTACGACGATGACGGCAACGAGATCCTCGACGCAATGACCATCGCCGTGCCCGGAGGACTTGTCTCCGACGTGACCGCCATTGCAGTCGGCAGCGAGGTGGTGGTTGAGTACACGCTTGATGAGAACGGCAACGCTACGCTGATCTCCATTGATGAGATTTCCTTCGTTGAGGACGAGATCGCCGCTTGATTTACCGATGGAACGGGTCATTCGACCCGTTCCTCTTTTTTGTTGCCGCAAAACTTGTAAATTTTTCATATACCCCTTTTCACGGGGCGAATTTTATGATATAATGAAGGTAATTATGGCACGGAGGTACGTTTCATGGAAGAAATCTATTCCATCCCCCTATCCCAACTGGCGCAGGAGTTTTCTCTTGAGCCCATCGTCATTCCCGAAAACTACGATTCCATCATGATCACCTCGCCCGAGATCAGCCGCCCCGGTTTGGCTCTGGCAGGCTTCTTTGAAATTTTTGAGGCGCACCGCATCCAGCTCATCGGCAACGCCGAGCATCGGTATCTCGAGGATCTCGAGCCCGAGGAGCGCCGCCGCCGCATCGTCAACTTTATCAACGCGCATCCCATTGCCGTCGTTTTCTCCACGGGCAACACGGTATTTTCTGAAATGATCGATGCCGCCGTTGCCGCAGGCATTCCCATCCTGCGCACCCAAACCAAGTCCAGCCCCTTCATGGCGGCCATGATCGCCTCGCTGGACAACCATCTCGCCCCCCGCATCACCCGCCACGGCGTTCTCGTAGAGGTATACGGTGAGGGCCTTCTGCTTCTCGGTGACAGCGGCGTCGGTAAGAGTGAAACCGCCATTGAGCTGGTCAAGAGAGGTCACCGTCTGGTTGCCGACGACGCGGTTGAGATCAAGCGCGTATCCGCCAAGACCCTCGTGGGTACGGCCCCCGAGATCATCCGCCACTACGTAGAACTGCGCGGCATCGGCATCGTGGACGTGCGTCGCCTGTTCGGTATGGGTGCCGTCAAGATGACCGAACGCATTGACCTCATCATCAACCTGGAAACCTGGATTCAGGGCAAGATGTACGACCGTCTGGGACTGGACGAGGAAAAGACCAACATCCTCGGTCTCGACATTCCCTCCATCACCATTCCCGTAAAGCCCGGTCGAAACCTTGCCATCATTCTGGAGATTGCCGCTATGAACAACCGCCAGAAGAAGATGGGCTACAACACCGCCGCGGAGTTCAACAAGAAGCTCATGGGTCAGATGGGCCTCGATAACTGATATGGCACACGAGCTTCTCCTCGCTGTATCAACCATTTCGCCCTCCTCCGAGTGTACCTCGGATGAGGTATCCTCTCTCCGAACCTCCCTCGGGGAGAGCTTTCGCCGCCCCGAAAACGAACCGTATCTCGATGGGCTGATGCGTGGTCTGCCACGCGGCCTGCCGCATGTCGCCGTGACTCGTTTGACCGCTCTTTCCCTGCTCTCCCTCTTGCTGGAAAAGGCAGGAGTCGACAGCCGTGAGCTGATCCTTGCGCGGGACGCACACGGCCGCCCCTACGCAAAAAACGTGCCCGAGTTGGATTTCAACCTATCCCACTCGGATACTCACGCGGTGTGCGCCCTCCTGATCGGAGGCGGCAGGGTCGGCGTGGACGTAGAGGAACCCCTCTCCCCCGACCGCGCCGCACGCCTTTGGCAACGCTACGCCACCGACGGAGAGCGCACCCGTTTTGATTCTGCCAAGCCACAGCCGTGGGAAGGCTTTGTACGGCTTTGGACTCTGCGCGAGGCCATTGCCAAGCAGGACGGACGGGGGCAACCGCTGAATTTTGATGCCTCCGCGGTTCCGCCGGGCGTATGCGCCCACAGCGGACATCTGCCTGACACGGGTGCGGCGCTCGCCCTGTGCGTGCCCGACAGCATTTCCCTGACCGACCTTCGCACCCTCCCCTGTTCCCTCCCCATTACGTGGGATAATACTCTGTAAGCGCCCACTCTGTGGTCCACTCCTATCACGTACCCAATCAGAAAGGAACACTTTTATGAACAAAAAGCTTTGCACAGCAGTTGCGCTGGTCATGTGCATGACCATGCTCCTCTCCGCCGCGGCTATCGTAGCCTCGGTTGCTTTGACCGACCAAGCCGATCCCTTTACGGTTTTCTCGCAGATCCTCTCCTTTGACAACCTGGACGCCGAGGACGGCGCTGAACTCGGCGACGACGCCGATCCCGGAACGCTCACAATGACAACCTCGGAGGACGGCAAGACCGTCACCATCGAGTACATGGTCAACGGCGAGAAGATCTCCTACACCGTTCCCAATGACAAGAACTACCTCTTCGGCGGTTTTTCTGCCACCGATGACTTGAACCGCCCCCTGTACGACTCCTCCGAGGTTGGTTCCTACGGTTCCAAGGGTGAGCGCTACGTCGGTTTGTTCTATTTCCTCTGGCACGGCGAGCACGGAGACCACGGTATCTTTGATCTGCAGAAGAACATCGACCAGTTTGGCACCTCCAATCAGGGCGGCGTTTTCACGGGTGCTTCCACGCTGGATTGCGGTGCCTACGGCCCCCAAGGTGCCATGCACTGGTTCGCCGAGCCCCTGTACGGTTACTACTACGCGCGCGACACCTGGGTCATGCGCAAGCACGTCGAGCTGCTGACCAATGCAGGCGTAGACTTCCTCTATCTCGACGTGACCAACGGTTTCCCCTATATACCCAACGCAAAAAAACTCATGGCCATTCTCCATGAGTTCAACGAGATGGGCTACGATGCGCCCCAGATCGTATTCTACACCAACTCCAGTTCCTCCAGCGTCGTCCGCCAGGTTTACAGCGCCATTTACAGCAAGAACCTTTACCCCGACACCTGGTTCTGCATAGACGGCAAGCCCGTCATCGTTGCCACAGAAAACACCGATCCTGGCTGTGGTCGTCAAAATAACGGCAAGATCGACCAAAGCTTGAAGGAATACTTCTGCATCAAGGAATCCCAGTGGCCCTCGGAATCTGTCCGAAACGACGGCTGGCCCTGGATGGACTTCAGATGGCCCAACCTTCCCTTCAGAGATGCAGAGGGTAAAGCCAGTGCCATCAGCGTTTCCATCGCTCAGCACAGCGGCAACCTCTGCTTCAGTACCTCCGCCTTCTACGGTGACTATCGCAACCGCGGACGCTCCTTCAACTCCCGCATCGGCAACGAAGCCGCCCTGCAGGAATACCGCGAGAAATTTGACCAGGATCCCACCATTACCTATCAGGGGCTGAACTTCCAATACCAGTGGGATCAGGCTCACAAGCAGGCTGACAAGAAGGGTGTGAAGTACGTTCTGGTCACCGGCTGGAACGAGTGGGTCGCTCAAAGACAGCCTTCCAACAAGGATGCACAGATTGTGTTTGTTGATACCGCTTCCATGGAGTTCAGCCGTGACGCCGAAATGATGCGCGGCGGCTACTTCGACAACTATTACATGCAGCTCACCTACAACATCCAGAAGCTGAAGGGTACGGCCCCCGTCATCGTGCAGGACAGCCGCAAACCCATTAACGTAACGGGCGACTTCAACCAGTGGGACGATGTGATCGTGACTTATACCGACCCCTCGGGAGATACTGTCGACCGTAATTGCCTCGGCTTTGGCAAAAAAGAACTCACCGACACCTCCGGCCGTAACGACATTGTTGCCTCCAAGGTGACCTCCGACTCCAAGAACATTTACTTCTACGTGGAGACCAAGGACGAGATCACCGCATACGACACGAACTCCACCTGGATGCAGCTTTTCATCAACACCGACAGCGAGCAGACCGGCTGGTACGGATTTGATTACATCGTCAACTATGCCGCCAAGGATGACTCAACCACCACGGTCGCGAAATACAACGGCGACAACGGTGCGTTCAGCTTCGAGGAGGTTGGCGAGGTTTCCTACAGTGTCAAGGGCAACCGAATGATGGTCGCTGTCCCCCTATCCATGCTGGGCATTGAGGGCTACAAGGAGATTGAGATCGATTTCAAGTGGGCCGATTCCGATACCGTCATCACCACCATGGAGCAGTTCTACTGCGAGGGTGATGCCGCTCCCCTGGGCCGTATGAACTTCACCTACCGGAACTTCATCAAGGGTGTTTCCAACGTGACCTACCCCGATTCGGAAACCAACGTTCCCACCGAGGAGGTTACCGAGGAGATCACCGAGCCTGACACTACGCCCGACACCGCCCCCGACACCGCCCCCGACCCCGCCCCCGACCCCGCCCCCGACACCGATGCTGAAACCGAAGCTCCCACCGAGTCCGAAACCGAGACTCCCAAGGAGAGTGGGTGCGGCTCTGCTATCGGCTCGATGGCTACCGTGGCGCTGCTCTCTCTGACAGCCGCTGCTGCCATTCGACGCAGAAAAGAGCAGTAATCCATCAGATTGCACACCATAAGCAACGCCTGCCCTGCGGGGCAGGCGTTTTCTTTAAAACGAAAGTCGGTTTTAATAAAATAATTCACCAAAAGTATTGCAATTTTGTTTATTTTTTGATATAATGTTTTTAATAGTGCTATGCCGACAGGAACCTCTTGAGGTATAGCCACTTACGCACTCAATGAGAAAGGAACACACACCCTATGAACAAGAAGCTCTGTACGGTAGCTGCCCTGGTCCTTTGCCTGACCATGCTCCTCTCCGCCTTTGCTATCGTTGCCTCAGTCGCCGTCACCAACAACGCCGATGCGTTCACCGCCTTCTCGGATATTTTATCTTTTGACAAGCTGAACGCCGAGGACACAAGTGAGGAAACGGACAACGTATGGCCCGACCCCACTTATACCGAAATGGAGACCGGTGAATACGACGTAGATCCCGGCTCCCTCACCTACAAGACCTCGGAGGACGGCAAAACCGTCACCATTGAATACATGGTCAACGGTGAGAAGGTATCCTACACCGTTCCCAATGAGAAAAACTACCTCTTCGGCGGCTTCTCTGCCGTTGACGATTTGGGTCGCCCCCTGTACGACTCAAGCGAGGTTGGCTCGTACGGCACGAACGGTGAGCACTACGTAGGTCTGTTCTACTTCCTCTGGCACGGCGAGCACGGAGACCACGGTATCTTTGACCTGCAGAAAATCATCGACCAGTACGGTGCCTCCAATCAGGAGGGCGTGCTGACGGGCGCCTCCACCATTGCCAGCGGCGCGTTCGGCCCCAAGGGCGCTATGCACTGGTTTGCCGAGCCCTTGTACGGCTACTACTATGCACGCGACACGTGGGTCATGCGTAAGCACGTCGAGTTGCTCACTAACTCAGGCGTGGACTTCCTCTACATCGACGTAACCAACGGCGTTGACTACCTCAGAAACGCCATGAAGCTTATAAATATTCTCCACGAATTCAACGAGATGGGCTACGATGCGCCCCAGATCGTTTTCTACACCCATTCCGGTTCCCACAATGTCGTCAGGAAGCTGTACGATAACATCTACAAGGTAAACTTCCATCCCGACACTTGGTTCTATGTTGACGGCAAGCCCGTCATCGTTGCCGAGTACGAGGACAACATCGACGATTTCTTCACCATCAAGCTTCCCCAGTGGCCCATCGAAGGCCGCAAGGATAACGGCTGGCCCTGGATGGATTTCTCCTGGCCCAACCGAACCTTCAAGGATGCCGAAGGCAACCCCAGCGCCATCAGCGTTTCCATTGCCCAGCACTGCGGATCTGTCCGCTTCAGTTCCTCTGCTTTCTACGGGGACTATTCCAACCGCGGACGTTCGTTCAACGCTCCCCGCTCTAACGCAGAGCTTTTGAGGAAGTACCGCGAGGCATTTGACAACGATCCCACCCTCACCAATCAGGGTCTGAACTTCCAGTACCAGTGGGATACCGCTCACAAGGCAGACGTGGAGTTCGTTCTCGTTACCGGCTGGAACGAGTGGGTCGCACAAAGACAGAACGGCAGCGATCTTGGCGATCCCAACACCGTCTACTTCGTTGACACCGCCTCCATGGAGTTCAGCCGTGACGCCGAGATGATGCGCGGCGGCTACTTCGACAACTACTATATGCAGCTCACCTACAACATCCAAAAACTGAAGGGTACTGCCCCCATCATTGTGCAGGACAGCCGCAAGCCCATCAACGTGACGGGCGACTTCAGCCAGTGGGATGACGTGCTCGTTACTTACACCGACCCCTCGAGCGACACGCTTGACCGCAACTGCACCGGCTTCGGTCTGCAGAAGCTCACCGACACCTCGGGCCGTAACGACATCGTTGCCTCCAAGGTGACCTCCGACTCGAAGAACATCTACTTCTACGTAGAAACCGCCCAGGATATCACCAAGTACAATACGAGCTCCACCTGGATGCAGCTCTTCATCAATATGGACAGCGAGCAGACGGGCTGGTACGGCTTTGACTACATCATCAACTACGCCGCCAAGGATGATTTTACCACCACGGTGGCCAAGTACAGCGGCGACAACGGCGCGTTCAAGTTTGAGGAGGTTGGCGAGGTTTCCTACCGCGTCAAGGGCAATCAGATGATGATCGCCGTGCCTCTGTCCATGCTGGGCACCGAGGACTACCGCGAGCTGGAGCTCGACTTCAAGTGGGCTGACTCCGACACCGTCATCACCACCATGGAGCAGTTCTACTGCGAGGGCGATGCCGCTCCTCTGGGTCGTATGAACTTCACCTACCAGAACTACATTGAGGGTGTTTCCAACACCAATGATGAAACCGAGGCTCCTACCGAGGAGATCACCGAGCCCGACACCGCACCCGACACCGATGCTGAAACCGAGGCTCCCACCGAGTCCGAAACCGAACCTCCCAAGGAGAGCGGCTGCGGCTCTGCCGTTGGCTCGATCGCCGCTGTGGCTCTGATCTCCCTCTCTGCCGCCGCGATCATTCGCCGCAGAAAAGAGCAGTAATCTATGACTTCCCTTCCCCTACTTACAGATCGTAGCGTAGAGGAAGCCCCCGACACGGCGGTGCTGTCCGCGGGGTGGTTGCGGATCGTACGATCCAAAACCGCTCCGACGGCTCCCGCCGTGTATTTCTTGGGCTATCCTCTCCACCTCTCGCCGCTCGAGCTTCGCGCCCTGCAAGCGCTTACCGAGCATTTTCTGGCCGATCCACTGGTGTTTGTCCCAACTGACACCTTGCGCGCCGTGTGCGCGCACGCAACGCCGCCCGGGGAGTTTCCTCTGCGCGGTGAGGACGATCCTCCCCTGCCGCCCACCCCCTGCTCCGCACAACAAATCGCCGTACTGGTAGGGCGCATCAATAAAAAAGCGGCCGCCATCGGCGGGCGGCATTTGATTGAAGGACGGAGCCACCGTGGCTATCGGCTCAATCGCTATATGTAATAAGGACAAAAAACGCTCATGGGGACGTTGTACGTTCCCATGAGCGTTTTTATGTGACCGATCAGAATCAGGAGTTAGACTCCAGGAAGGAAACCACGTCGGACACCGTGACGAACTTGTGGATATCGTCATCCTCAATGGTAATGTCGAACTTCTCCTCGCAGAGCATAACCAGATTGGCAAGCTCAATGGAGTTGATGCCCAGATCAGCGGTCAACTCGGCATCGGGGGTGATGATGGATGCATCAATCTGCAATTCCTTAACCAGCAGGGTTTTCAGCGTTTCAAACATAGGTAAACTCCATTCCGCCGCTTCTGCGGCCGTGATGTCAAGGGGCATATATGTTTTTTGCCCTCCGCATAATATCCTTATTATAGCGTATCTGCCCCGGTTTGTCAAGAGATTTTCGCAATTTCCTCCAGCGTGACCGACGCTTCAAGGCACACGGTACCGTCGGGACGGGCGGTGCGAAGCAACCAGGCATTGGAATCCCCTTCAACGGTGGCGCGGCTGACGGTCAACATATCACCGTACGCCGCCTCCCGCAGGTAGGACAGTGCCATAGACGTGACCCGTTTTCCCGTCATATCGGGCAGGAAATCGCTAACCATGTCGGGGTATTTGGTGTTGTTCATGTGGTTGTTGTAATCCAGATCGCTGTACACGATACGGCGGGTGCCGACCTCCTCCATAACGGTGGCGGAGGGGATGCGCACGCGGGGTGGGAGGGTGGCCTCGTCGGGCATATCTCCCGTCGGGAACTCGCCGTCAAAGTCGGTCGTGCGCACCAGCTTTCGGGTATGTAGATCCATCAGCGCCCACACGGATAGTGCCTCGGCCAGCTTTTCCTCGCCTCGCCAGATGGCAAAGCAACGGTTGAAGCTCAGCCCGCGCGAGTCGGGACACCACGTGCGCACCTCGATATCCTCGTAGGCATAAATGGGCGCGTAGAAACGCATCTGAATACGGCTGAGGAGAAATCCCAGACCGCGCTCACGGTGAAGGATATCCAGATCCATGTTGTAGGCGCGGCACTGGTGGTTGGCGGTCTCCTGCATATACACGAGGATGGCGGAGGGACGCAGGACGCCGCTCGCGTCAGTATCGTGCCATTTGGTGCGGTAGGTTTCGGAATAGTACATGGTTGGTTCTCCATTTTTTAAAGGTTCTTGAAAAGAGGGGGGACGGGGGAGAGAAACTTCTCCCAAGACCGCCTGCGGCGGGGCTTTTACTCAGGATAGGTTCCCCTATACCGGCCTTCTCCCCCGATATTGTATGAAATTCTTTTTTGAAAGTTCTTGAAAAGAGGGGGTACGGGGGAGAGAAACTTCTCCCAAGACCGCCTGCGGCGGGGCTTTTACTCGGGATAGTTTCCCCTATACCGGCCTTCTCCCCCGATATTGTATGAAATCCTTTTTTGAAAGTTCTTGAAAAGAGGGGGTGCGGGGGAG
>CAJGEA010000052.1 GCA_904502015.1 uncultured Clostridia bacterium
ACTAAGAACGGCCGTGATTCCGAGTCTAAGCGCCTTGGCGTAAAGAAGGCTGACGGTCAGGCAGTTCTCGCCGGCAACATCATCGTTCGTCAGAGAGGCACCGCTATCCGCCCCGGCAACAACGTCGGTATCGGTAGCGATGATACCCTGTTTGCTCTGATCGACGGTACCGTTAAGTTCGAGCACGCAACCAAGAACAAGAAGCAGGTCAGCGTTTACGCAGACTAATTTCTTGCTCCTTGGGACCAAGATACATCCGATGGCGCGGCGGTTCATAGTCCGCCGTGCATCGGGGTGTGTCACCCGTTATTTTTATTTTTACCAAAGAGCTATGATCGGGAGGAATTTCCTGTCAATGTCGCTTGCGATATTGACGTGCCTTCGCACAGAGAGAGGACGGTTGGTGCAAGTCCTTGCGGGGAGGGGAATGGGTCGCCCGTGAGCTTTGTGCGCGAGAATCGTGTTTTACGGCAGGTAGTGTGCAACGTGTGGAATCCGTTACCGTTCCGATAAGTGCGTGTTGTCCGATCACGGTACAGCACGAAGTCAGGTGGTACCGCGTCTTCTCGTCCTGACACGAGAAGGGGTGGTTTTTCTTTTTTTACCGCCAAATAAACAAAGAAAGCTATGCGGAACACGCAAGCGTCCGCGATACATAAAGAATCACGGCACAGCCGTGCAAGGAGGAATTGCTATGAATCCCAATACCGAATTGCCCAAGACCTACGCGCCGTCCGAGTTTGAGGATCGGATCTACCAAAACTGGTGCGAAAAGGGCTATTTTACCCCCGATCCCGCCGATAACCGTCCCGCCTTCTCTGTGGTCATCCCCCCGCCCAACGTAACGGGCCAGCTCCACATGGGTCACGCGCTGGACGAGACCCTGCAGGACATCCTCGTTCGTACCAAGCGCATGCAGGGCTATAACACCCTGTGGGTGCCCGGTACCGACCACGCGGGCATCGCTACCCAGATCAAGGTAGAGGAACGTCTGCGCGTGGACGAGGGCAAGACCCGCTATGACCTCGGCCGTGAGGAGTTCCTCAAGCGCGTCTGGGCGTGGAAGGATTCCTACGAGAACCGCATCACCAGCCAGCTCAAGAAGCTGGGCGCGTCCTGCGACTGGACGAGACAGAGATTCACCATGGACGAGGGTTGCTCCCGCGCCGTCCGTGAGGTGTTCGTCAACCTCTACGATAAGGGGCTGATCTACCGCGGCCACCGCATCATCAACTGGTGCCCCCGTTGCCTGACCGCCCTGTCGGATGCCGAGGTGGAATACACCGAGCAGCAGGGTTTCTTCTGGCACATCAAGTACCCCATCAAGGGCGAGGATGGCTACGTGGAGGTCGCTACCACCCGTCCCGAGACCATGTTCGGTGATACCGCCGTGGCCGTCAACCCCAACGATGATACCACAAAGCACTTGATCGGCAAGACCCTCATCCTGCCCATCGTCAACCGCGAGATCCCTGTCATCGCAGACGATTACGTCGAGATCGGCTTCGGCTCGGGCTGCGTGAAGATCACCCCCGCGCACGACCCCAACGACTTCTTGGTCGGTCAGCGTCATAACCTCGAGCAGATCAAGGTCATGAACGATGACGCTACCATGAACCACTACGCCGGTAAGTATGAGGGTATGGATCGCTACGAGTGCCGCAAGGCTCTGGTCGCCGACCTGGAAGCCGAGGGCTACCTGCTGAATACCGAACCCCATTCCCACAACGTCGGTACCTGCTACCGTTGCCACAACACTGTTGAACCCACCACCTCGGATCAGTGGTTCGTCAAGATGGAGCCCCTTGCAAAGCCTGCTCTGGAGGTTGTGCAGAACGGTACCGTTAAGTTCGAGCCCGAGCGCTTCTCCAAGATCTACGTCAACTGGATGGAGAACTGCCACGACTGGTGCATCTCCCGCCAGCTCTGGTGGGGCCACCGCATCCCCGCCTTCTACTGCGATGCCTGCGGTGAGATGACGGTGTCCAAGACCGACATTGACGTGTGCCCCAAGTGCGGTGCGCCCGTTCATCAGGAGAACGACGTGCTGGATACCTGGTTCTCCTCGGCTCTGTGGCCCTTCTCTACCATGGGTTGGCCCGATCAGACCGCCGAGCTTGCCAAGTACTACCCCACCAGCGTGCTGGTCACGGGTTACGATATCATCTTCTTCTGGGTCGCCCGTATGATCTTCTCGGGTCTGGAGCACATGGGTAAGGAACCCTTCTCCACCGTGTTCATTCACGGTCTGGTGCGCGACGCGCAGGGCCGCAAGATGTCCAAGTCGCTCGGAAATGGCATCGATCCTCTGGAGGTTATCGGCACTTACGGTGCAGACGCGCTCCGCTTCGCCCTTGCAACGGGTAACTCTCCCGGAAACGATATGCGCTTCTCGGATGAGAAGATGGAGGCGGCTCGTAACTTCGCCAACAAGCTGTGGAACGCATCCCGCTTCGTCCGCATGAACCTCACCATCGATGAGATTAACCTGCCCGCCGCCGGCAAGCTCGCTCCCGAGGACAAGTGGATCCTCCACGAGTTCAATAAGCTCGCAGGCAGCATGAATGCCAACATCGACAAGTATGAGGTCGGCGTGGCTCTCGCCGCCGTCTATGAGTTCACTTGGGACATCTTCTGCGACTGGTACATCGAGCTGGCTAAGGCCCGCCTCGTCGAGAAGGACACCGAGGGCAACCTCATCTGCCAGAACGTCATTTCCTACGTTCTCAACGGCATTCTCAAGCTTCTGCATCCCTATATGCCCTTCATCACCGAGGAGATTTTCGGCTCTCTGCCTCACCTTGAGGGCGATGCCGAGAGCATCATGATCTCGCAGTATCCCACCTACACCGAGGCTCTCTCCTTCCCTGAGGAGGCAGCCGAGATGGAGCGCGTGATCGAGCTGATCAAGGCCATCCGTAACCGCAGAAGCGAGATGAACATTGCCCCCTCCCGCAAGGCGGCTCTGTTCGTCGCTACCAAGTACACCGACACCTTTAACGAGGCCACCGCACCCTTCTTCGCTCGATTGGCATCTGCCTCCGAGATGAAGGTCGCCGAGAGCTTTGACGCATCGGTCGTGTCTGCTGATACCGCCGTACAGGTCATCACTCCTGCTGCCGTTGCATACCTGCCCCTTGCTGATCTCGTAGACTTCGAGAAGGAGCGTGCTCGCCTTTCTGCCGAGGTTACCAAGATGCAGGGCGAGGTAGACCGTCTGGAGAAGAAGCTTTCCAACGAGGGCTTTGTTGCCAAAGCACCCGCCGCCGTCGTGGACGCTGAGCGCGCCAAGCTCGCATCCGCCAAGGAAAAGCTGGAAGCAACCATTGCCGCACTGGCTAAGCTGGGCTAATAAGTAGAAGATGCCCCTCTCCGTCACGCCTGTGGCGTGCCACCTCCCCCAATGGGTGAGGCGTTTGAAAGGCTCTCCCATTGGGAGAGCTCCCGCAAGGCGGGTGAGAGGGCTCAAAAAAACGGACACCGCGCGTGCGCGGTGTCCGTTTTGCTTATGGAAGAAAAATTATTCAGCCTTTTTCAACGCGTCCTTGCAGGCGTTCTGCGCTTTGGCGGTTGCGTCGGTATTCAGTATGGTGTAAATCACGTAGTTGCCGCAGACCAGCACCTTGGCGTTCTCTACCTTCGGAATTTCGTCGGGATTATAGCTTTCCAAAAGGGGAGTCATGCGGAGCTGCTGCGTGGCGATATAGCTGTCCACAATGCTCTTGACCTCGCCCACGCGGTCGGGATTCTTGACGTGGAATACGCCGAACTCGTCCACGTTGGAGTCCTTGTTTTCCGAGATGCGGATTTCCCAGTCGGATACGGCATCCAGAAGAGACGTGTACTCCTCGCCCCAGTTTGAGGAGGAGATAAAGCCGTCGCTCACGGGGGTGTAGCCGTTGCCCCCCGCGAGAGCCGTTTCGAGCTCCAGGATCACGTCGGCCGAGGTGAGATCGTCACGGTAGTTGCCCTTGTCGGTGCAGGCAACGCAGGAGATGGAGAGAGTGAGGAGCGCGAGGAAGAGCGCGGCGGTACGAATCAGTTTCATGGCACACGTTCCTTTCTTAATTTGTTAATTGTAGGCGTGGGTACGGATGTATTCCAGAATGACAACGTAGGCATTGGCACCGAGGTGGATGCCGTCGCTACTGTTGCAATACTCCGCCTTGAGATTGTTATTTTCGTCCTTGAGCACCGATTGGGTATCGAGGTATCGGCAGCCCGTTTCCGCGGCAACGGCCTTAACCCACTTGTTAGCGGTGTCAATTTTTTCGTTAGAGAGATTCGGGCAGTAGTCGGTCACGGGGAAAATGGATTGCAGAATGATCTTGGTGGAGGGTGAAGCCTCCTTGACGTCGTTGATCAGCCCCGAGTAGCAAGCCTTGAAATCGGTTTCGTTGAGGTAGGAAACGCCCCAGTCGGTGCCCAGCGTGATGATGAGGATGGAGGGCTTGGCGGTCTTGGCGGCTTGCGCGATGGTCATAAGCTCGCCCGTGCCGGGAAGAATGATCTTGGAGGAGGTGACCTCGGAGTTGAGGTTGAGCATATTGTTCTCGGTTCTCCATACTTGCTGAGTGGTCTTGCCGCCGGTCAGAGCCTCGCGGTTGATGAGGTGCGCGGTAAGGGAGTCGCCCACAAAGGTCAGGCTATCCTGGTAGGCCTGTCCTGCATCGTCGGTTTCGGGCAGGATAACGGAGTCGTTGGGGTCAGGAGTTGTGGGAGTACCCGTGTCGATGGTTGCCGCGGTGGTGTCGGCTGGCTTGCCATTGGGCTTGGTGGTGTCAGCCTGACAGCCGCGCACAGAGAACAGAATCACGGTACAGATGACCAGCAGAACGGCCAGGGCGACTGAGGTCAGAATCAGGTAGGGAATGCCGTTTTCTGCGATGGTGTAGAGCTTGGATTTTTTTTGCGTCATGGTGACAGAGTCCTCCTGTATGTGTAGTGGAAATCAAATATCGTTCAGTGCTTGCTTGGGGATTTGAATACGCCTTCGTAGGGGGTGTCATCAATCATCTTTTGCCGTTTCTTGCGTGTCACGATGAGGTAGATCGCGGCGGTAACGGCGTATGCGACAAGCGCCAGCAGCAGGATGGTAAGCACCTGCTCGCCCGTGGGCTTGACGGTTACTTGATAGGGCAGGTATCCGCACAGGTAGAGTCCGCCGAGGGACAGTACGGGGTGCAGAATGGCCTTGATCGGCGTGCCGAGGTGCGAGCGGCGCACAAGGGCGGCCAGCGTCAGGCAAAGGGCGAGGGGAAGGAGCAGAAAGAATCGGGTGGTGTCCACCACGGTGTCCTTGAGTGAATCGCTCATCAAAAGGGTGATGAGGAGAATGGCCATGCAAAGCACGGTATAGCGCACGCACATACCCGATAGCAGCTCCTTAATGGAAAAAAACGAGTTTTTTGCCGCGTCGCTTGAGGTGTCTTTCCGTGTGCGGGGGGTCTGTCGTTTCATGAAGAAAGGTTTCCTTTCCACGTTATAAATATTCAAAAATTATTATAAATCATTTTTCAGAAAAATACAAGTGGTATTTGTTAATTTTCAACTTTTTTTCTGACACTTGACAAGAGGCTCGGAGTCGTGTAAAATAAACGTATATCCAACCATTGAAAGGAGAATGTTTATGAAGGAAATCGTCTATACCGACAGAGCCCCCGCTGCCATCGGCCCGTATTCTCAGGCCATTCTGTGCGGAGGTATGCTCTACACCTCGGGTCAGATTCCGCTGTCCCCCGTCACGGGGCAGCTCGTGGGGGAGGACATCCGCACCCAGACCGAGCAGGTTTTGCAAAATCTATCCGCTGTGCTGGAGGCCGCAGGCACCTCCTTCGATCACGCGGTCAAAACCACCTGCTATCTCGCCGACATGGCGGATTTCGCCGCCTTCAACGAGATTTACGCCGCGCATATCCACTCGGCCCCCGCCCGTAGCTGTGTCGCCGTCCGTGATCTGCCGCGCGGCGCGCTGGTCGAGGTGGAAATGATCGTTTCCCTGCCCGAGAACTAAAAAAGATAAGGGATGTTGCTCCGTGTGGCAACATCCCACTTTTTTATAGACTTAAGATCCAGTCGGCTACCTTGATGACAAGCGGGAGCGTTCCCACCGAGAGCAGGGAGGATACGCCTACGGCTTGTGCGGCATACCCCGCGTTGAGTGCATAAATTTCGGCGAACATGGTGATGGTGGATGCGGCGGGCAGGGCCGCCTCCACCGTGCAGAAAAGCACGTGGCTGCTGTTCAGTCCGATCAGCTTGCCGATTACGCACACGACGAGGGGAATGGCGATCAGCTTGAGAAAGCAGAAGTAATAAATTTTTGCCGATCCGAGGATCTGCTTCGGTGTGCGGGTAGCCAGCAGTGCACCCGTGATGAGTACCGAGATGGGGGTGCAGAGGTTGCTCAGGTAGCTCATGAATTTGGTGAGAAATTCGGGCAGCGCGAAATTGGGGAAGGGGATGACCGCCATATACAGCAGAATGCCGATGAGGCAGGGGATGGAGCCGAGATTGATGAAGATCTTGCGCACTGTCAGCTTGATGTCGGAGCGCTTACGGGCGATGATGGAGATGCCCAGCGACCAGACGAGCAGGTAAAAGCTGATGACGTAGAAGGACGCAAGGAAGAGGCCTTTCGGGCCGAACAGCGCCTCCATGATGGGAAATCCAATGAATCCCGTGTTGGTAAAGACCAGCGAAAATTCGGTGATTTTTTGCTCGTCCAGATCGCGGAAGCCCTTGCAGGAGAAGAACGCAAGCACGGCCATGAGCCCGTGGAGAATCAAGCCCAGTCCCATAAAAATGAAGCCGTCTTTGAGGTTCTCATAGGAAAATTCCGCGTTGACCAGAGCGGATATGATCATCATGGGTTGTCCGATCTGGATGATCAGGGAGGAGAGACGCTTGGAGGCCACGTCGTCAATGATGCCCCGCTTGCGGGCGTAGTAGCCGCACGCAAGGAGCAGGGACAGGGTGGCAATGATGGTGAGCAGGGAGGAAAAATTGAGTGTCATAGCAGTTGCCTTTCGTCAAGGGAAATCGCTGTCCGCCAGTGCGTCCAGCTTGGCTTTGATGCGCTCCATATCCAGGAGCATAGCCTCCTTTTTTGAAGGATCACGGAGGAGCGCCGCGGGGTGATACACCGCCGTCATGAGGTATTTGCCCTTTCGCACGAACTGCCCGTGGTCCCGCGTAATGCGGAAATCGGGGGTGATGAGCCGCATGGCGGAGATGCGCCCGAGGCACACGATGATCTTGGGGTCGACCAGCTTGACCTGCTCGCGCAAATACCCGATGCAGGCGTCCTCCTCCTCGGGGAGGGGGTCGCGGTTGTGGGGCGGACGGCATTTGAGTACGTTGGCGATGTAGACCGACTCGCGCGGGATGCCCACCGCAAAGAGGTAGCGGTCAAGGAGCTGACCTGCCTTGCCAACGAAGGGGATGCCCTCGAGATCCTCCTGCTCGCCGGGGGCCTCCCCCACGAACATGAGATCGGCCGTCCGCGAGCCCGTGCCCAGCACGAGATTCTTGCGCGCAGCCGAGAGCGGGCACGCGCGGCAGTTTTCACAGCGCAATCGGAGCGCCGTCCATAATTCTTCGGACATTCGGTTGTTCCTTTACTTGTACTTGTACGTGTACGTGTCAGCCTTGATCCTCGGGTGGGATGATTCCCTCGGCGCAAGCTTTTTCGTAGAGATCCATGATCTTTTCCATGCGGTGGTGGAGTCCCGACTTGGTAATGGGCGGGGCGTGCAACGCCGCCAGCTCGGGGAGAGATGCCTCGGGGTTTTCCAGCCGCAGACGTGCGGTGTAGCGCAGATCGTCGGAGAGGGAGGGGAGGAGGTTGTGCTTGTCCAACGCACGAATGGCGGCAACCTGTCGCCCCCCCGCGCGGGTGGCGCGGTTGATGTTTTCCGCAACGCAGTTAGCACCGCGATTGGCGTTGTTGCGAAGCTCGCGCTGGATGGGGGCGTTGAAAAACTCGAACACCAGCGAGGTTGAACCCATGATGGCCAAAAGATCTTCGATTTGTTGGAAATTCTTGATGATCAGCCCGACTTTGCCCGCTCGCTCCAGCCGGCAAGGGACGTAACCCAGCTCGGACAGAACGATGAAAAACAATTCGGCGCGGCTGTCGTTGGGGAGCTTCCATTCCAGGTGGGGGTGCTTGAGGGGATCGCTGACCGTGCCCATTGCGACAAACGTGCCGCGTAGGAAATGGGACGTGCAATCGTCACATCGAAAGCCCAGCCGCTCGGGCAGCACCTCGGCGGCGGCCTCCTCCTCGGGGAGCGCGGAGAGCGCCGCAAGCTGTTTAGCGGTCTGCTTGGCGGCGATACGCACGCGAACGTAGCGGTGCGCGCCGCGGGTAAGGGGCGTGATCTCCGCCTCACGGGAAAGCTGTCCGTGGGAAAGCTGAGCCACGTGCGCCGAGAGATCGTAGTCGGCGTCGGGATGGGTGGGGAGGGTAGCCTCCACCGTATCTCCCTCTACGGTTGCCCCAAACAGGAGGCCGTGCAGGTAGGCCCGACGGCAGCACGGAGGCTTTACGGTCAGCTTGCCGTACTCCGCCTTGAGCTGTGAGGAAAAGGACATAGGGGTGCCTCCTTGCGTTAATTCAGGAATGTTCGGACGGGATGATGCGGATCTCGCACTCGGGCACGAAACCGTAATTCCGTTCAATGACGGCTTGAATGTGCTGAATTACGGCTCGCACGTCGGCGGCGGTTGCGCCGCCGCGGTTGATAATAAAGCCCGCGTGCTTTTCGGATACCTGCGCGCCGCCCACGGTGTAGCCCTTGAGCCCGCACGCCTCTACCATCTGTCCCATGTAGCCTGTGGCAGGACGCTTGAATACACTGCCCGCGCTGGGGTATTCCAGCGGTTGCTTGGAGTGGCGAGCCTGCGCGTTCAAGTCCATCTCGGCCTGGATGGCGGCGGCATTTCCCTCGGGAAGAGCCAGCGTTGCACCCAGGACCACCCACGATGGGTGATCCGAAAAAATGCTGTGGCGGTAGGAAAATTGCAGTTCCTCGGCCGTCAGATGGCCTTCTTTTCCGCTGTCGGTATCGTAGTAATCACAGCCGCATACCACCTGCGCCATCTCACCGCCGTAAGCACCCGCGTTCATCACGACGGCGCCGCCGACCGAGCCGGGGATGCCGTGGGCAAACGCCAGTCCCGTCAGCGCGCGTCCTTCGGTCACGCAGGCGGCGGCCAGCGCCGAGAGGGATGCGCCGCAATCGGCGTAGATGAGCCCGCTGGGCTTGCAGGCATCGCAGACGGTGTCAAACACCACGCGGTTCACCTTGGCGGTGCGTATGACCACACCCGCGTAGCCCTCGTCCGAGAACAGCACGTTGCTTCCTCGCCCCAACAGCATGACGGGGAGGTCTTTTCCCATCTCGCGGCAAAGGTCAAGGACGGCGACAAGCTCGGCGCGGGTGCGCGGCGTGACGGCCAGCGCGGCGGGGCCGCCGATGCGAAAGCTGGTGCGGCGGGAGAGGGGGTCGTTTTCAGTATGGGGAATGCAGAGCCCGTCGAGAGCCGATGTGAGCGCGGCGAGAATTGAGCGGCGTTCTGTGGTCATGAGAGCTCCTTTCCTTCGGGGCTGTGCCCGCGTCAGTTCGATACAATAGAGGGAATTTCGTCCAAAGAGCGGACGATATAGTTGATTTTCATATCAGTGGGAGCGGATTTCCCACGGGGATTGTACCAGCAGGTGGCCAGTCCAGCGTTGATGCCGCCTTGAATGTCGGAGGTGAGGGAATCCCCCACCACCAGCGTGTCGGTGGGGTTGAAATCGGGGATGGCGGCAGCAACCGCGCCAAAATAGGCGCTTGACGGTTTGGAAACGCCCATTTCCTCGGATATGAATACTTCCTCAAAGAGGGGGGCTAGGGGTGTTGCGTCAAAACGGTCGTGCTGTACCTTGGCGTTACCGTTGGTGATGATATACAGGCGGCAATGCCCGTGCAGGCGTTCGCACAGTTCCAGCGCACCGTTGATCAAGTAGGATTTGGTGCAAAGTGTGTCGAAATAGTCGTCCGCCAAGTGCCTCGGATCGCAGTCAAAGCTGTATTCGCGGCAGAAATCCTCAAATCGTGCCACGCGCAGCCGATCGCGGGTGGTCAGCCCCTGCTCAAGGAGCTTCCAATGGCGGTCGTTGATGGCGGCGTAGCCCTCGGTGATGGCCTTGTCACAAGGAAGCCCCCGTGCGCGCAGGCAGTCGCAGAGCGCCTCGTGCTCCGAACGCGTGAAATCCAGCAGCGTGTTGTCAGCGTCAAACAGAATGGTGCGATAGGACATAGTGGCCCTCCTCGTAGTATATGGATATTCCGCCATGCAGGCGCAAGACGGCAACATGATCCTCTTATTATTATACCACAGTATATGTGTTTTTGCAAGAGCCTTGCCCGATATTGCAGGAAATTCTGCATGCATGTCAAATGAAAACGGAACTGTTCAGCCATGCGCCAAATTGGGGTTTATCTGGGAGAACGCCGGGGGAACTTCTTGCAAGAAGTTCCCCCGAACCCCCTCAAGAACCTTCAAAAAATATATTTAAAAGAGCGTTTTGAAATATATGTTTTTTAAGGTTTTGGGGAGTCCAGAA
>CAJGEA010000053.1 GCA_904502015.1 uncultured Clostridia bacterium
GGAACGGGGCACTGTTCCATCGTGACATCCCCCTCAGGCAAGATGGCCATGGTATATCACGTTCATCATTCTCCCGAGTGGGCCTTTTTTAGACACGTCGCGATCGACCCCATACGATTCGTCAAAACCGACAGCGGATACATCCTCGAGGCGCACTGCCCGACCACGTCCAACCGCCCGATAGAACTTTTGAAGTGATCGGTTGCCGCGCAGAATCGTGATATGACATAGAACAACGATGGCAAAACATCTGCCACGCAACGCAAAAACACCAAGAAGTCCCCACCCGCGCGGGTGGGGACTTCCTTTATATTCCGAGGGATGGACTCATTACCCCATCGACTCCGCGACCTTCTCCAGCAGCATCACGCGGACGGCCTTGAGGTAGTCGTCGTCGCTGGTGTAGGTCACTACATCGGTGGTCACCATAGCCACCATCTCGTCAGCGGCCTCGGCACCCACCAGCTCCTCCAGCATGGTCAGAAGCTGGTAATCCTGAATACCCATGCGAACGTTCTCCAGGCGGTGCGAGGAGATGGGCTCGTAGAGGCCGAGCTGTGCGCCGCTATACAGCAGAACGCCGTCACCGTGGGAGGTGGCGCCGATCAGAGGGGTCAGATCGTTCATAGGATCGGCCGTCCAGTACGCGGCCTCCCAGTAGAGGAAACCGGTAGAGTCGGTCATCTTGCACTGCCAGATGGACACCACGGGCTCGGTGCCGTCACCCAGCGCCAGCCAGTTGGCATACGGCTGACCGGGTTCCCAGCAAACGTAGAGCCACGTCTCGTGACCCTCCTCGGCCAGCGCGGCCATGCGCTCGGCAAAGGTGCCGTACTTCTCGTCCTGCGCCGAGGTGGTCATGTTCTGGGTGCCCGCGATAATGGACTTGTCGCGGGGGGTGAACGCAAAGGGCTTGGTACACCAGATCTTGAGGTATTCCTTCATGAATTCGATCTGATCCTGCTCGCCCAGATTGAGGTTGGTAAAGAAGGGGGATATCTGACGGTAGCCCGGGAAGGTCTCGGACAAACGGTTGCCCGTAGCCGCCAGGCTGTTCAAGAGATCCATATTGGTGGGCTCGTCAACGTAGTAGAAGTAGCCTTTTTTCATCCAGCTTTCGTTTTGGCTCAGAATGCTGTACGCCTCGGCCTCGTTATCGCTGATCTTGTTGATGACGAAGGTGTTGACGCGGGGGTTGCTCAAATACTCGGCCACGCGGTCATCGGTCAGATTATAGGGCAGACGGTAGGCACACAGGCGGTTCTCCAGCAGGAAATCGTAGTAGATCTTGTAGAGATCCCAGTACTCCACGTCGGTCATGCCGTAATTCTGGTAGGAGGACGCCACGTACCAGTCGCCCAGGCCGACCGAAGTGCGCAGAGCGGTCTCGTCGGACAGCGAGAAATCGTAAACGTAGGTGTAGACGCTCGCGGTCTTGATGATCTTGCCGCTGTCGGCATCGGTGACGGTCAGGGTGGCGGTGTAGAGGCCCGCGGGCTCGTCGGTGTCGGCCCAGACCTTGATGACAAAGGCCTGCGACTCACCGCCCTTGACCGCAACGGGGCCGTCAATGGGAGGCAGCGCATCGGGCACCATCGCGCCGTTGATGTTAACGTAATGCTCGCGCAGAACCTTGGTTTGCAGGGTGTTGCCGCCGGCGTTCGTAAAATCGGTCAGGGAAACGGTGAAATTGCGGTCTGCCTCGGGAGCGAGGAAGAACTGGCAATTCTCAATGCTGTTGCCCGCCATGTGAATGACGTAGGTATTCGCATCCTTGACGGTCACATCGGTTTGGTAGAGCTTCTCGGTCATGTGGTCGAACCACAGCTTGACCGAAGCGTCCTCGTCGGGCGCGGTCTGCTTTTCGTAGTTGACGCCCTCCACGGTGGGCTCTCTCAGATCCGAGCCCTCGCCCGGCTTGGAAAGATCGACGTTCATCTCACCGTACGCCTCCTTGGCCGTTTTATAGAAATCAATGGCGTAGATATACACCGACTCCCCCTCCCCGCCGGGCGCGGTGAGGAAGTCCAGACGGAAGCCGTTGACGTCTCCCGTCCAATCGGCGCTGGACAGATCGAAAATGATCTTCTGCCAGCCGTCGTTGCCCGCGTTAAAGGCGGCGGTGGTCTGGTATCCCGCGGTGGGGCCCTGAACCGAGCCCGCGAAGTAGAACAGCTCAAAGGTCTCGGAGGTGCAGTTCTCGGGACGGATGGTCATGACGACGTACTTGTACTCGTCGGCGCTGACGGCATCCAGCTTCAGCCCCTTCATGTAGGTTGCGTAGTTGAAGGTAACGTAGGGATCAAGGGCGCGCCGCGCGGTGGTCAGCTTCAGAACCGAGCCGTAGGTCGGATCCATCTCAATGGAGAAGCTACACTGGTTCGCATTCGTGAGAACCGAGCTGAGTCTGGGGCGCGTGGACTCGAAAAAGGTCACGTGCGCTCCGTCGGTGGGCTCGTTGATGCGGGTGGCGGGATCCTCGGTGGTGGCTTCCTCGGTGGTCACTTCGGTGGTCACTTCGGTGGTCTCCTCGGTCGTTGCCTCCTCGGTTGTTTCCTCGGCGGCGTCCTCCGTGCCCTCGGTATCGGTCGCGGGCTCGGTGGTCTGCGTGGTGTCCGATGGCAGCTTCTCGTCAGGAACTAATTTGGTGCAAGCAACGAGCATCAGCGTCAAGATGGTCACCAACACTAGAATCACGGAGATCAAATTGGTTTTTCGTGTCGAATGTTTCATGTGCATCTCCTTTTCGAGGATTTGGATATACCTTATTATACCACACGGTCTGCTCACCGTCAAGGATAAACGGTAAAATCACTCCTAAAAATCGAAATTGCCCGCCACGCCTTTGGCGCAACGGGCAATTTTCTGTATCAGTCCACGTTCTGATGGAACTCGGACAGTCTCAGCCCCGGGTTCTTATCCAGCGCCCAGGTGATCTCGTAGTCACCCACGAACACAAGGAGATTGCGTCCGCGCACGTCCTGCACCCAGCGGGTGGACTGCATGAGCTTGAGATCGGCGGGGTTCAGCTCGGAGGGGTCGTTGTCGATATAGCGAATATACTGGTGGGGCATATCCCGCTTGTGGTACTTGACACCGTACTCAGAGTCCATGCGGAACTGGAGCACGTCGTACTGAAGCACGCCGACCACGCCGACCACCACGCGCTCCATACCCGTGCCGGGCTCAAAGAAGATCTGAATGGCACCCTCCTGCGCAATCTGGGTCATGCCCTTGGCGAATTGCTTGCGCTTCATAGAATCGATCTGCTCAATGACGGCGAAATGCTCGGGCGCAAAGGTGGGGATACCCGCGTAGCGGATCTTAGCCCCCTTCTTGCAAATGGTATCGCCAATGGAGAAGATGCCGGGATCGAACACGCCGATGATGTCGCCCGCGTAGGCGGTATCTACGATCTCGCGCTCCTGCGCCATCATCTGCTGGGGCTGGGAGAGCTTGACGGGACGGCCTGCCTGCACGTGGAAATACTCCTCGCCGCGCTCGAACTTACCCGAGCAGATACGCATGAAGGCGATACGGTCGCGGTGGGCCTTGTTCATGTTGGCCTGAATCTTAAAGACGAACGCCGAGAACGCCTCGTCAAAGGGCTGGATCTCGTCCTCGCCGCTCATGTGGGACAGCGGCACGGTGGTCATTTGCAGGAAGCGCTCCAGGAACGCCTCCACGCCGAAGTTATTGAGCGCCGAGCCGAAGAACACGGGAGAGAGCTTACCGCGGCGGATCTTGTCCAGGTCAAAGTCGGCGCTCGCGCCGTCCAAGAGCTCGATCTGCTCGACCAGAGCCTCGCGGGCGTACTCACCGATGAGGGAATCCATCTTCTCGGTGTCCTCGATGGCGCACTCAATGCCCTCGATGCGCTTGCGGCCGCTGTGGAACTCGTCAAACGCGAGGATGGCGCGGCGGTCGCGCTCGTACACGCCCTTAAAGCCTACGCCGCAGCCGATGGGCCAGTTGACGGGGTAGGTCTCAATGCCGAACTCCTTTTCCAGCTCGTCCAGCAGGTCAAAGGGGTCGCGCGCCTCGCGGTCGAGCTTATTGATAAAGGTGAAAATGGGGATATTCCGCATAGCGCAGACCTTGAAGAGCTTGCGGGTCTGGGGCTCGATACCCTTCGCGGCGTCGATGACCATGACCGCGCTGTCCGCCGCCATGAGGGTACGGTAGGTATCCTCCGAGAAGTCCTGGTGACCGGGGGTATCCAGAATGTTGATGCAGAAGCCGTCGTACTCGAACTGCATGACCGAGGACGTGACCGAAATACCGCGCTTTTTCTCGATCTCCATCCAGTCGGATGTGGCGTGGCGATCGGAGGACTTGCCCTTGACCGCGCCCGCCGACTGGATCGCGCCTCCGTACAGAAGGAACTTCTCGGTCAGGGTGGTCTTACCTGCGTCGGGGTGAGAGATGATCGCAAACGTCCTGCGTCTCTCGATCTCTTGCTTCATATCTGCCATTGTATCGTGATCCTCATTTCTTGGGGAATTTTTTTCATAACCATATTATTATAGCCGAATTTGGAGATCGTGTCAATACGTAGCAGATATTTTTGTAAAAAACCCTGCCGCCCGAGGGCGGCAGGGTTCAAAAAATCATTTCACCACCACGTTTTCCTTGCCGAGCAGGGCTTCCAGCCGCGTCTGCACGAAGGGTGTCAGGCGGAGTCTGACAGCGTAGGGGGCGTACTTCCCTTCCCGCTCGCTGAAAAAGGTCACGCTGACCGTTCCCTCGTTGAAAATATCCACGAGGTTCTTGGCCTTTTGGTAGACCTCACCCTCCAAGTCGGGGACACGGAGGTAGATCTTGGTGGGCGCGGAAACGGGCTGTGTCGGCACGGATTTTACAGGCGTCTGCACCGTGGGAACATCATCATAGGGGTTATATCCGTAGCTTCCCTGCCCTGCGGTGGGCTTACTCGTCACGGGCTTTGGCGGTGTAGGCTTGGGGGATGTGGCTTGCGCCTTGGGCTGGGAGAAGTGGTCGTTATCCACCAGCAAGCCCAACGTAGACACAAGGATCTTGGGGGATTCCTCGTCCCGCGCCGACACGTTGCCCTCAACGAACAGGGCGTTGTCCTGGCGGATCATGTCGCCGTCCCGCGCATACACCTTGGGGAAGGCCAGACACTCGATCGCGCCGCCCGCGTCCTCCAGCGTGAAGAACGCCATGCGCTCGTCGTTCTTGGTCATCTTGACCGTCACCGATGTGACGATGCCTGCCAGCTTGACCTTGGTTCGGTCGGACAGAAGGCAGGCGACCGACTCGCCGTCCTCCGAGCCCTCGGTGGGGATGATCTCGGAGATGAGGCGGGGGTCAAGGGCCTTGACGCAAAGGCAATAATCGTCGAGAAGCTGTCCCGAGAAGAACATACCCGACACCTCGCGCTCCAGCATGAGCCGCTCACGCAGAGAGTAAGGGGGCACGTCGGGGTAGAGCGCCTTGGGGGCGCTGACCGTATCGGATGCACCGTCCATCATGGAGAACATATCCATCTGCCCCGCGAGGTTGGCGCGGCTCTTGGCGGCGCGGGTGTCGATCATATCCTCGTAAACTGCGAGGAGCTGGGCGCGATGCTGGGGCAGGCTGTCAAACGCGCCCGCCTTGATGAGCGCCTCCACCTGCCGCTTGCCCATATCATGACCCGACAGGCGGTCAAGGAAGTCCTCGAACGAGGCGAACGGCCCACGCTCGCGCTCCTGCAGGATGCCGCGCAGGAAGGCCTCGCCTACGTTCTTGAGGGCGAGCAGACCGTAGCGGATACTGCCACCGCGTCCCACGCCCGATGCGTGGAAATCCATGCGGCTCTCGTTGATGTCGGGGGGAAGCACGCGAATGCCGTATTTCGCGCACTCGGCGGTGTATTCCGCCATCTTGGCTTGATTGCCCAGCACACTGGTGAGCAGGGCGGCGAAGTACGCGCCCGTGTGGTGCGCCTTGAGGTAGGCGGTGCGGTAGGAGATCAGGGCGTAGGCGGCGGCGTGGGATTTATTAAAGGCGTAGTTGGCGAAGCTACCCATGTCATCGAACAGCGCGGTGGCGTCCTCCACGGTCATGCCGCGGCGGGTCGCGCCCTCAATGAAGCTCTCACGCTCGGCCTCCAGCACCGCCGCCTTCTTCTTGGACATGGCGCGGCGCACGATGTCGGCGTGGCCGTAGGTGTAGCCCGCGAGGAGGCGGAAGATGCTCATGACCTGCTCCTGATACACCGTCACGCCGTAGGTTTCGGACAGGATGGGCTCAAGGAGCGGCGAGGGGTAGGAGATGAGCGAGGGGTTCTGACGGCAGGCGATATAGGTGGGGATCGCCTCCATCGGTCCGGGACGGTACAGGGCAATCGCCGCCTCCACGTCCTCGATGCAGGAGGGCTTCAGATTCGTGAGCATCTGGCGCATACCGCCCGATTCCAGCTGGAACACGCCCGATGTCATGCCCTTGCCGATCAGCTCGTAGGTCGCGGCATCGTCCAGCGGCACGCGGTCGAGGCGGAAGTCGGGATGCTTCTCCCTCACCTGCATCTCAGCATCGTGCATGATGGTAAGGTAGCGCAGACCGAGAAAATCGAATTTCAAAACGCCCAACCGCGCGACGGTATCCATATCGTACTGGGTCACGACCGTGCCGTTACATACCGCGAGCGGCACGAACTCCGACACGGGACGGTCGGTGATGACGATACCCGCGGCGTGGATGGATGCGTTACGGGGCATACCCTCCAGCGCGGCGGCGGTGTCCACCAGCTTCCTTACCTGCTCCGAGCCCTCGTAGAGCGCCTTGAGGTCGGGCAGGCGCAGAGCCTCGGCAATGGTGATGCCCAGCTCCTGCGGCACGGCGCGCGCCACCACGTCCACGTCGGCGTAGCTCATGCCCATCGCGCGGCCCGAGTCGCGGATGGCGGCGCGGGCGGCGAGGGTACCGAAGGTGATGATCTGGGACACGTGATCCCGTCCGTACCGCTCGGCGACATAGGCGATGACCTCGTCGCGGCGGCTGTAACAGAAGTCCACGTCAATATCGGGCATACTGACGCGCTCGGGGTTGAGGAATCGTTCAAAGAGCAGGCCAAAGGCGATGGAATCCACCTCGGTGATACCGATGCAGTATGCCACGAGGCTGCCCGCACCCGAGCCACGTCCCGGGCCTACGGGAATGTCGCGACTCTTCGCGAAGTTGACGTAGTCCTGCACGATGAGGAAGTAGTCGTCGTACCCCATGCGCGAGATGACCGACAGCTCGTAGTACAGCCGCTCGCGGTAGGCCGCCTCACTGCGGTCGGGGCAGCTCTCGTCAAAGACGATGTCCCCTGCCTCCACGCGGCGGCGGAGTCCCGCCTCGGTCAGCTCGGCAAGATACGTCCCCGCATCCAGCCCGTTGGGGCAAGGGAATTTCGGCAGGTGGCAGGCGTCGAAATCGAACTCCACGTTGCATCGCTCGGCGATGCGGACGGTATTGGCAATGGCATCGGGGTACTGACCGAACAGCACGGTCATCTCCCCCGTGTCCTTGTAGTAGAACTCGTCGGTGGGAAAGCCCACCTTGCCCTCCTCGTCCACGGTCGAGCCCGTCTGAATGCAGGTGAGCACCTTCTGCACGTAGGCATCCTTACGGCGCAGGTAGTGGCAATCGTTGGTCGCCACGAGGGGAAGCCCCAGCTCGCGCGACAGGCGCAGAAGCGCGGGCAGGATCTGCCGCTCCTCAACGAGTCCGTGGTTCTGGATCTCAATATAGAAGTTACCCTCGCCGAAAATGTCGGAGAGCGTCCGAGCCATAAACGTGGCACCGTCATAGTCGCCCGCGCTGAGCTTGCGGGGAATGTCACCCGACAGACAGGCCGACAGGGCAATCAGACCGCCGTGATACTTGCGGAGCAGCTCCAGATCCACGCGGGGACGGCCGTAAAATCCCTCGGTGAATCCGAGGGATACCAGCGTCATGAGGTTGCGGTAGCCCTCCATGTTCTCGCAAAGAAGAACCAGATGGCTGTATGCCCCCTCACGCCCCTGCATACCCTGCTTGACGAAGCGAGAGCCGGGCGCAACGTAGACCTCGCACCCGATGATGGGCTTGATCCCCGCCCGACGGCACACCTGATCGAACTCGATCGCACCGTAAAGCACACCGTGATCGGTGAGCGCCACGGCATCATGCCCGCATTCCTTGACACGGTCGGCGAGATCACGCAGGCGGCATGCGCCGTCCAGCAGGCTGTATTCACTGTGCAGATGCAAATGAACGAAATTTCCCATACGTCAGTTCCCTTTTACATCAAGTAATTTTGTCAATTCTTGTCGGCGTGCGGCACCTCTCTGCCCCGATAGAGGACGGTGGCCTTTCCGCCGCGTGTGACCACCAGCTCGGCACCCTCGTCCCCAATGCGGAACATCTCACGCCGCGCCGCGCGAAGGCCCAAAAAGCCTGCGGGTAGCTCGAACTCGTCCCCGTCCACAGTGACGTACATACGACCCTTCCAGCGGTTAAACCGATAGCTGACGGTGTGAGCTCCATCCTCGGTCTCAATCTGCCACGTGACGGTGTCGGGTGTATTGGCGGTAACGGTGACGGAGGCGGTAGCAAAGGCAATGATCATAGAGCAGTTCCTTTCCCTGCGCGACAGCCGAAGACAGCTCACGCAGGCACATTTATACATAATATATTATATCCCCATTTCCCCCGCTTGTCAAGCCCGAATCCACGCGACTTGACACCAAGGGTGAGGTGTGCTATAATGGAGTGGTAAATTGGTATTTATCGGTGCGTTAGGGTTTCTATTGTGTGGGGGTGTCGGGGGCGAAGCCCCCGACACAAAAACACCCAGGGGGGCGGTGTCGGAGGGGGGAACGCCCTCTGACGCGCGGCGAAAGCCGCAAGAAAATTAGCAACAACTAAAAATTATGGTACAAGAAAAACGCCCAAAATCGTTATGTAATATGTAATTTTCTTGCACCTACCGGTGCGCGTCGGAGTCGGGCCGAGCTTGCTCGGCGGACGCCCCCGACACCGCCGGCCGATCTTTGTTAGGTGCAGGGGGCAAAGCCCCCTGCACCCCCATCGTACCCGTGAGCACACAAGTTCAATCAGTTCGATAAATACCAATTTAACGTATGTCTGAATCGTTACAAGTCAATTTGTGTCGATGCCACGTACAGGCAGAAACCGACGTATGTTTTTTCAAAATTGTAGTTTTGTCAATGATGTGAGACCAAAAAATCAAGAAAAAAAGTAACAAGTTTCGTTAAACGACTTTGCAGCCGAAATGAGGGGCGAAGCCCCGAGTGGAGGCTGCAAAGTCGTCGCGCGGTCAAGCGCGCGTGCTTTCAAGCTCTTTTTGCTTTTGGTTAGGAGATTTCCAACCGAGAACGGCCATGGGAATGCCGTTAGAACGGCGCAAATACCGAGCCATCTGCTCTTGCAGATCGAGGAAGGAATAGAAGCTCAGATGGTTGTAGAACCGTTCTTGATCGTTTCTGTGGCTTCTCTCGACCTTTCCGTTATGCCACGGCGTTCTCGGACGAATCAGCTTGTGCTCGATCTTGTAACGGTTACAGAATATGTCAAACGGATGAGAGCGCTTGGTATTGAAGAAGTGAGTAAATTCCGCACCGTTGTCGGTTTGAATTGTCTTGGGGGCGTAACCAAAAAAGGTAATGGCTCGCTTCACAAAGTCTATGGTAGAATAGCTACTGTTTTCTTCGTAGGCATAGATAAACCGCTTTCTGGACGCTTCTTCGATCATCGTGTATTGATAAAATTTCTGACCGTCTTTCCCTACGTAACAGGCCTTGGGGACGAATTTAACATCCATTTGCCACTTGATACCGATCATCGTGGGGGTATCATAAGGCTTATTGTGCAATGACTTTTTCTTTGTAGATTCTGCTTTTTTACGGAATCCAAGGCGGACGAATACTCGATACAGCGAGCCGGGATGACGGGAATACGCCTTGTTCTCCCGCAACTTGCCGTAAAGTTCTCCCAAGGAAATGTTGGGATTCCTTCTGTGGTAATCTCGGATCCACTTGAGCTCCTGCTCGGTATGGGCATTGGGATGCGGCGAATGCGGACGATGTGACTTCGGCATAAGGGAAGCCCTTGTGCCGTCATACCGCTTGTTCCACCTCATCAGAGAGGCTTTTGAGATCTTATACTTCCGGCAAACATACGAAATATCTCCTGTTTGACGATAAAGTTCAACAGAATGCAATTTTGTTGTAATTTCATGTGGACAATAGCGTTTGTTTGTGGTATAATGTTTCATGAAGTGATTGAGTCCTTTCTGTTGAACCGGAGTTAGGGGTAATTCTATTTTAACAGAACTCAATCACTTTTTCTATTCTTTTTTATTTCGGTCTCACATCTATTGTAACACTACACAATCCGTCGACGTGTTCATATAATCGGATTGACAAAAGAGAGATTTTTTGCTATAATAATGGCAAATAAATAGTGAC
>CAJGEA010000054.1 GCA_904502015.1 uncultured Clostridia bacterium
CTGCCAATTCCGCCATGCCCGCGTTCGCACCCGACTGTTGCCGAGCGCTATTGGTGCGAGAAACGGGACTTGAACCCGTACGGTGTGAACCACACGCCCCTCAAACGTGCGCGTCTGCCAGTTCCGCCACTCTCGCGTATCATCGTATCGTCTTCCAACCTCGGTTGGGCGACAACGGTATGAATTATACACCATCTCTCGCCAAATGTCAATAGGTTTTCCAAAAGTTTTTTCGCTTTTTTTGAAATTTTTTTACCGTCTGCCCCTTCTCAATGCGCGGTGCGATTGACATTTCCCCTGTCCCATGATATAATAGAGCCATCACAAGAAAAAGGCAGGCACATTATGTATTCCAGAGCCTACGTTGAGATCACCAACATCTGCAACCGCCAATGCTCCTTCTGCCCCGGCACCGCACGTGCGCCGCGGCAGATGACCGTGGACGAATTCGATCTCGTAACCGACCGCCTGCGCGGCGTGACCGAATACCTCTACTACCACGTCATGGGCGAGCCGCTGACACATTCCGCGCTCCCCGACTTCATCCGCATGGCGACCGCCAAGGGCTTTAAGTCGGCAGTGACGACCAACGGTACCCTTCTTCCCTCGCGGGGCGGGGCGCTGATTGACGCAGGCGTCTACAAGGTCAACATCTCGGTACACTGCTTTGAGGAGGGCGACTCGGCCGACCACACCGCCTACCTGCACGGTTGTCTGGATTTTGCCGACGAGGCATCAGTGCGGGGAGTATTGGTCATCCTGCGGCTCTGGAACCGCGGGTACGACGGAGGACGAAACAACGAGGTGATTTCTCTGCTTGAGTCTCGCTTTGGGAGCGACTGGAAGCATTCGCCGCGAGGTGCACGCATCCGCGACAAGCTCCATCTGGAGTACGGCGACCGCTTTGAGTGGCCCGACATGGCCGAGCGCGACCGCGGCGACAGCGTGTTCTGCTACGGGCTCAAGGATCATTTCGCCATTCTGTGCGACGGGCGGGTGGTTCCCTGCTGTCTGGACCGCGAGGGGGCGATCACGCTGGGCAACGTCTACGGGACCCCCATCGACGAAATTCTCTCATCCCCCCGCGCCGTGGCCATGCGGCAGGGCTTTTGCGAGCGGCGGGCAACAGAGGAGCTTTGCCGCAGGTGCGGCTACGCGCGGCGGTTCTAAGCCATTGCCTCTCATATTCTGACAAAAGGTGCGTTTCCCTTCGGGGCAAGGCGCCTTTTTTCGCGGGTATATTTTGGCATCCCGGCGCATACTGTGCATCAGAACGGTGCGGAATCTGCCGCATTCGGTCAACCGATTTTGTCGGGCTATCCCCTTATAGTGACAATCCGCGCGATGGCGGCGTAGTATAATGAGCACATACCAAGAAACGCGCCAAAGGAGGGTGAGACCGTGCCGACCGTATACGCCGACATTCTGTTTTTCATCAACGCGGGCATGGACTATCTGTGCTTTTGCCTGACGGCGCGCCTGCTCCACCGCCCCCTCTCCCTGCCCCGTGCGGCGGTGGGCGCGGCGGTGGGCGGGGTATACGCCGTGCTCGCCCTGCTCATCTCGGCGGGGCGCGTGGCCTCTCTGTTTATCGACGTGGGCGTGTGCCTTTTGATGTGTGCGCTGGTGTTTGGGGGGAGGCATACCCGTGTGCGTGGTGTTTTGACCTGCGCGGGGGTGTATTTTCTGACCTCCATGATCCTCGGCGGTATCATGACCGCCCTCTACTCTCTCGGCAACCGCGCGGGGCTGGCCGAGCTTTTGCCGTCGGGGGAGGACGGGCTATCGACATGGCTTTTTGCTCTGCTGGCCCTCTCGGGGGGCATCGTCACCCTTTGGGGCGGACGGATATTTCACCGCTCGGGCTCGGTACGAGCCTGCCGTGTAATCCTTGAACTGGACGGGCACACCGTAACGCTGGACGGCATGGTGGACAGCGGCAATCTGCTCCGCGATCCCGTTGGAGGGCGCCCCGTGATCGTACTGGATCGGGGGGCGGTGGCTCACTCGCTCCCCACCGAGCTTCTTTCGGTCATCGACGGTGGAAACACCTTCCCCACCATACCCCCTGCGGTCGCCGCGCGGTGGGGGATCCGTTTCATTCCCACAGCAACCGCGGCGGGGCAATCCATGCTGACCGCCTTCTCCCCCAACCGCCTGACCCTGACGGCGGACACCCCGCGCGGGGAGCGCACCGCCCCCTCCAACGCGCTGATCGCCGTCACCACCCTCCCCCCTGCCAAAGGGACAGAAGGAACCCGCTACGGCGCACTGGTTCCCTCCGAATTGATTCCGAACTAATGTCAACCGATTTTCAAATTTGGATTTGTCAAGCAGGGGTTTCACCCCTGCACCCCACCAGAACCCTTTTTGCAAACCTCCTCACTTCGTTCGGTGCGAATTTGCCTTCAGCAAATATCGCGAAGGGTTCTGGACACCCAAAAACCTTAAAAAACATATATTTCAAAACGCTTTTTTTAATATTTTTTTGAAGGTTCTTGAGGGGGTTCGGGGGAACTTCTTGCAAGAAGTTCCCCCGGCGTTCTCCCAGGTAAACCCCAATTTGATACAAGGCTGAACAGGTTATACTGATATTGAATGTGAGGTACGAGTATGACACCTTTTCTTTTCATTCGGCGGCTGATCAACCGCATACGCCGCGCAAAATCCGCCAATTCCCTTTTCTACATCAACGGGTCCGAGGTTCTGCCCCACCCCCTCTCCCGTGAGGATGAGGCGGACGCCATACGCGATCTGGAATCGG
This sequence comes from uncultured Clostridia bacterium, assembly GCA_904502015.1. Taxonomy (GTDB): domain Bacteria; phylum Bacillota; class Clostridia; order Oscillospirales; family CAG-272; genus CAMEON01. The sequence goes on from CAJGEA010000054.1 coordinate 2,765, forward strand.
GCGGCCCGCGTGCCGAGGCGGCGCGCACATTGCTTATCGAGCGCAATCTGCGCCTCGTTGCCTTCATTGCCCGACGTTTTGAAAGCACGGGGGTGGGGATCGAGGATCTGATCTCCATCGGCACGCTGGGGCTGATCAAGGCGGTGGGCACCTTCCGTTCCGACAAGAACATCAAGCTGGCCACCTACGCCTCGCGGTGCATCGAGAACGAAATCCTCATGTATATCCGCAAGATCAGCGGACGGCAGGAGGTATCCATCGACGAGCCGCTGAACACCGATTGGGACGGCAACGAGCTACTGCTATCCGACGTGCTGGGCAACGACGAGGAACCCATCAGCCACGAGGTCGAGGTCGCCGAGGAGCGGCTGGCGCTCCGCCGCGCGGTGGCAAGGCTGGAGGATCGCGAGCGGCTGATCATCGAGCTGCGCTTCGGACTCGGCGGACGGCGGGAGCTGACGCAAAAGGAGGTTGCCGATCTGCTCGGCATCTCCCAATCCTACATATCCAGGCTGGAAAAGAAAATTCTGTCCAAGCTTCGGGAGGAAATGCAACCCGAGGTAGTATAAGCAAGCAAAAACGGGAGCGGCACGCCGCTCCCGTTTGTTTTTGTTATGGGATTATTTGTCACCACTTGGTGGGCACGCCGTCCACGTAGTGCCAATAGTTGCCCGACGTTGCAGGCTGTGTTTCGGCGTAGTAGTAACGGGTTGCGGAGGAAAAGATCGTGTTACCCGGGTTCATGCTCATCCGATCCCACTGGGATGCGTCACCCACACAGTACACCTCCTTCAAGCTTGTACAACCCGCGAATACATCGTATTGCAGAGTTTCCACACTGCTTCCCAGGACGAGAGTCTTCAGATTCTCGCAGCCCACGAACGCCGACCAGCGGAGCAAGGTTACGCCGTTTCCAATGATGACCTCCTCAAGTGCGCTACAACAGAAGAACGCCTCGGGCTCAATACTCGTCACGCCGTCGGGAATGCGAATGCTCTGCAGCTTTTCGCAACGGCTGAAAGCGCCCTCGTCAATGTACGCAACCTGATTGCCGAGGGTCACACTCTCGAGATTCGAGCATCCGTAGAAGGCGTTTTTGCCGACGCCTGTAACTCTGTTACCCAAAGTCACGGCTTTCAGGGCCTTACACTCGTAGAAGCTTCCCTCGGAGACATACGACTCACAGGTATCAGCAAAGGCAACGCGCTCCAGCGCCGGGCATCCGTAGAAGACGTTGATGCCCAGTCCGACCGAGCCGCCTTCAAAGCGCACGCTTTTCAGATTCGGGCAACACTCAAACGCGTAGTCGCCAATGTACTCCACCGTAGCGGGGATGACCAGATCGGTAAAGCAGGACGTACCCGAAAACGCGCCGTTGCCAATGGTGGTAAGACTCGAGGGAATATTGATACTCTCAAGGGACACAGGAAGCACCCCACCGTCAATATATGTGATTCCGTTACCCAGCACCATCTTTTTCAGATTTTCGCATTCGGTGAACGACCACCAATCCAAATATTCCACGCTATCGGGAATGATGACGGTCACGAGCCACGGGCAATCGATAAACGCATGTCTGCCAACGCCCACCACGCGGTCACCCTCGGGGGACACCGAGGGAATGAGGATCGCCGCGTCGGTACACGTGCCGATACCCGATACGTAGCAGGTACCGTCGTCGTTGGAGGTAAACACCAGACCCTCTGCGGGAGTGGTGGGGTCAGGTACAACGGTTTCCTTACCGTAATGCACGGTTGCGCCGTGTAGGACATCATTGCCCGTGGAGATGGACACCTTGGCCCAATCCTCGGCAGAGCCTGCGTAGTAGACATCCGCCAAAGCGGTACAGTCTCCGAAGGCATTCGCCTCAATCCTCGTTACGCTGTCCGAGATGGTAACGGCAGTCAGACCCGTACAGCCCCGGAACACAGATTCGAGAATGATTTCTACGTTCTTTCCAAGGACAATGCTTCCAAGTTTCGTACATCCCTTGAAGGCCCATCCGCCGATGCTCACCACGCCGTCATGGATGGTCACGTTCGCGAGGCTCGCACAATCGGAGAATGCATAATCGCCTATGCTCGTCACGCTTGCGGGAATATGTACGTCCGTCAGCTTCGAGCATCGGCTGAACAGACCGTAACTGATGGTCGCAATACCCTCGGGAAGCACCACACGCTCAAGGCTCGTGCATCCGTCGAATACGCTACTCTCCACCGTGGTCACACCGCTCGGGAGAATCACCTCGGTAAGGCTCGTGCAATCATAGAACAATTCGCTTCGGATAATGGTTAAGCCGCCCGGCAGCTCGATGCTCTCAAGTAACGTACAACCCGAGAAGGTACCACCGCCAATGGCGGTCACGCTGCTCGGAATGGAAACGCTCTTCAGATTTCTGCATCCGTAGAACACGTCGCCGCCGATACTCTTTACGCTGTCGGGAATGATCACGCTCACAATACTTCTGTTGTCCATAAATGCGCCGTAGCCTATGGCTGTCACAGGCTCGCCGGCGGGGGACTCAGCGGGAATTATGATATGCGTATCGGTACACGAGCCCACGCTCTTGAGGGTACAGGTTCCGTCGCGGTTGGATTGGAATGTGAGCCCCTTCGAGGGTGCGTTGGGATCGTCCTCGGGCTCGGTGGTGGTTTCTGGCTCCGACGTGGTGGTTTCGGGTTCCGACGTAGTGGTTTCGGGTTCCGACGTAGTGGTTTCGGGTTCCGAAGTGGTGGTTTCGGGCTCCAAAGTAGTTGTTTCGGGCTCGGAGGTGGTGGTTTCTGGCTCCGACGTGGTGGTTTCGGGCTCGGTGGTAGTATCCTCGGGGGCGGTTGTCGATGCCTCACCGAATTCGACCGTAGCGGAGGTCAGGATATCGTTGCCGCGCTCGATCTGAACGGCCACCCACTCCTCGGCGGTACCCATAAAGTACACGTCGGTAAGGCTCGTACAATCCACAAATGCATTGATACCGATAAACTTAATGCTATCGGGAATGGTGACGCTCACAAGGCTCAAGCACTCCCAAAACAGGTTGTCGGCGATCACGGTCATGCTATCGGGAATGACTACGCTCGTGAGTCCCGTGCATATGAACGCGCCCTTCCCGATCTCCAGCAGGCTGTCGGGAAGCGTGATCTCGGCCAGCGAGTCGCAGCCGCCAAACGCTGTTTCGCCGATTAGCGTCACGCCTTTGCCGAGGTCAACCGAAGTGAGCGAGAAGCAACCGGAAAACGCGTGCGCGCCGATCGTGGTCACGGTATCTGCCAGCGTCACGGCAGACAAGCCCGTAGACGAGAATGCCGACACGCCGACGGATGTCACACCCGCGGGTATATCCACACGGGTAAGGCGCGCACAATAGGCAAACGCCGATTGGGCGATGGTGGTGAGTCCGCTCGACAGCTTCACGCTCGTAAGACCCGAGCAGTTCAGGAACGCCTGCTCACCGAGGTCGGTCAGGCTATCGGGAAGGGAGATTTCTTCCAGCGCGATACAGCCCCGAAACGCCTCATCGGCGATGCGCGTGAGGTTCTCGGGCAGTTGAATTCGTTTCAGACTCTTGCAATTTTCAAAAGCATTATAGCCGATGAGCGTCACGGTGTCGGGAACGGTAACTCTCTCCAGCTTGGTACAGTTCTGGAACACGTAGTTGGTGATGCGCTCAACGCCGTCGGGGATGATCACACTCTTGATATGGTTGCAATCGGCAAACGCATAGTAGCCCAGAGCGGTGACGCGGTCGCCCGCAGGGGAGGTAGCGGGAATGACAACGGTGGTGTCGTAGCACGTGCCGACGCTCCTCACGTAACAGGTGCCGTCGCCGTTGGACTCGAATTTCAGCCCCTCGGAGGGTTGCGGGGTGGGTTGGGTTTCCTCGGGCTCGGGGATGGTGGTTTCGGGCTCGGTGGTAGTCTCCTCGGGCTCGGGGATGGTGGTTTCGGGCTCGGTGGTAGTCTCCTCGGGTTCGGGGATGGTGGTTTCGGGCTCGGTGGTAGTCTCCTCGGGTTCGGGGATGGTGGTTTCGGGCTCGAGGGTAGTTTCCTCGGGCTCGGTGGCAACAGAATCCGTCACATCCGCAGAGGGTTGCTCGGTGCTCGCAAGTGTGTCCTCAGACACACCGTCGGAGGGGGTACACGCAACGGCAGACGCGCACAACAGCGCCGCCGTGACAAATGCTAAAAATCGTTTCATAAGGCAACAGCACTCCTTTTCGGCGTGTGGCGTGTCGTGTATACACACCATGATATATTATTATAGCACACTGCGACACGGCTGTCAAGGCAAACTATGAATTTCAGGAAAGACCTTCAAATTTGGATTTGTCGGGCACCTGCGGTGCGGCTCTGGCTCGGGGTAGGTTATCGCGCGCCTACCAAATCCCCCGAGAGCAAAGTGGTTTTCAAATTTGGATTTGTCGAACGGTTTATTATAACCCATGGTAGGGGCGCACTGCGTGCGCCCGCGGGCGATCACAGATCGCCCCTACGGCATAGAGGAGCGTTATTCCTTGTCGGGTATAGATATTCTTCGGTTTTAGGTTGTAGGGGCGACCATTGGTCGCCCGCTTGCATAATACCTATGCGGATCAAGGATTTCTTGGAAAACGGGCGATCATTGATCGCCCCTACAATCGAAATTTTAAACACCTCAATAAACCCCAATTTGAAGATCCTCCGTTTTGACTCTCCTACCCCGTCCTATACAAAAAAGCAGGGAGCCGACGCGGGCGCAGAACGCCCGCGTGGTTCCCCTTATTGCGATTGTGTCAGCGAAGCCTCACACCGTGAGAATCTTCGCGGCTATACTCCTCACACGGTGAGGTATTCTGCCACAACGGCGGCAACCGCGCCCATCAGGGCGCACACAGCATACCAGAGCAACCGCGCGGTGTTCTGCGCGGGCTTTTGCTCCAGGCCGCAGATACGGCTCTCGTGCGCCGCAAGCTGGGCATCGTACCGCTCAATCACCTGGGTGAGCTTGACGGTACACACCTCAAGCTGCTCGATGCGCTCCAGATACCGATCCATCGCGGCGTCAATCTTGCCGTGCCGCTCGTGACACAGGGCATCCCCAACGGGGCTGCCCGCGCTTGGATCCTTGTCAAACACCATCATCCTCTCCTTTCCCTTTCACAATTCAACAAAACACTTACTGCTCCCCGACCTCGATCTCCCGCGTGACAGCGTGGATAGTCCAGCGCCCCCGCATATACAGCAGGATGCGGTACCCATAGCACCGCACCGTGGGCACGGGGATATGCAAAAGCCGTTCGTGCATCCACCCCGAAAATGTCGCTATGTCAATGGTTTTCGTGAATTTTCCGTCCCCGTGGTCGAACTGCATCTTCACGGTGATCTCCCCGTCCGCATCCTCGGAGGAGACACGCAGGGCAAGCGCGTGCAGGCGCAAACCGCTCGGATCGGTTGAACGGTCGGCAAGGAAGGTTACCCGCGCCAACATCCGCCCTCGGATCGCGCTCTCGGGAGTTGAGCCCGCGTGACTGTGGCCCATCGGTGACGACGCCCAAATGTATCCATAGGTGTCCTGCATATACAGGAAACCATTGTCATAGACCATAGCCACCATTTCATACGAGTCCTCCAGAGACCACGCATCCCGCGACGGGGTGTAGACGAAATGCCATACGTCGTAGTTCCCCTCCCGCACCACGAGATGATAGCGCAAAAGGTCACTCCCCGCGCAAACCTGCCCCATATCGGTCATCTCGTGCGGCAACGCCGAAACAAGTGCAGGACGAACACCGTCGTAACGGAACACGCCTGCATGGTTACAGTAGTACAACGCTCCGTCACATTCACACAGCGTGTGCTTCATCGCATGCGGCACGCCCAAAACGCCGCTCTGCTCGACCAACGCAAAGGTGTCCGCATCATAGCCCGTCAGGCGGCAGATTGCGGTTTCCTTGAAGAAAATCGCCTGCCGTTGCCAAACGGCGCAGGCAGTAAAATCACCCATTGCCGCGGCACGCAGAGTGATTGCCCCCGCATCGGGCTGTTTTTCCGAGGAGCAGTACCAGTTAAAGGGGTTGCCCTCCTCGCACAGGTATACACACTCTCCCTCGCACGCCGCCAGCCGCTTGCCGTCGGCGAGAGTACACCACGCCGCGGCATCGGGAATGTGGCGGCGGAAGCGGAACGAGCCGTTGCGCGCGATCTTGGGACACCCCTCAAACACGCCTTGCTGTCCCAGCAGACTATGAATGCGGTAGGTATCGGTGGCGATCACTTTATCGCCATCCATCTCCTCCACAATGATGGCATCCCCGTTGCAAAACCCCAGATCCGCCCACGTCATGCCCTCGGGCAGAAACGCGCCCTCGTACAGAAACCGCGCGCCCGGGATCACCCCCGTGTTGATCTCCATGTGGATGATCTCGCCCGTATCGGGCAGGTAGCACAGCTTGTCGGGCAGGATGAGCAGACGGTTTCCGAAGGGAACATACGTTTTCCGTGTTTCGGACACCTCGCACAGCTTCCTCTCCGCCCCGCCCGGGATCAGCTCAAAAAGCGTGCTTTTATTCACGTGATAGATTTTTCCCCGAAATATCGTCATGCCGTGAGCCGCACCGAATGATCCATCCCCCACGCGACAGCAGGAGCGAGGGTAACGCGTCGTGAGCGCGGGATATGCTGTGGAGCTCATGTTATACATGTCCACCACGCTCAACCGATCGGGGTGAGCGTGGCGCACAAGCCCCCCGAAGCTACGGTCGGTGCGAATCTGCCGTTTGGGAGTACGGCACAGCGTACGGGGCAAATACGAATGAGTATCAGCCATAACGGATTCTCCTTTCCTCCTTTTCGCGGCGATAAATTTTCGCGGCGAAATTTTTTTGCGGCGAAAATTTTTCGCATCGAATGATAGGTTACGCATCACTCGTCGGAGCATTCTGATCGCCGTCCGCCGCAGACTCTTCCGGCACGGATGCCGCCAAAACCGCCACGCCCGAGGCCGCCGCTGACAGCGCATCCACCTTCTCCTCCAGTTCGGCCATGTGCCGTGCGATCTCACGCCGCAGGCGTTCACAGCTTTCAAACAGCGCCTCTGCATCGGATGATAGAGCCCCCACGTAGTTCTCAAGGCGGCGCAGGCGTTCGGCGTCACCGCTCTGCGCGGGGGGATAGTACCGCCCGCATCGCAGGATCAGCTCGTCCATTTACACACCGCCCATCCTGCGCAGGTACTTGGCGTAGCTCTGGTACGCCGCGTTGAACAACGCCGCCGCGTTCTCATACCGCGCACCGTCGCCGTGGTAAAAGTGCGTCATAGCGACGAGATACGTCCAGTAGAGCTGATCGTAGGGGAACGGCACGATAAGCACGGCGTCCTCGCCCGCGTCCTCCTCCCATTCCTCCAGCCTCGTCAAGGGTACGTCGTGCAGCTCCGCGCGGATTTTGCCCTCCAGCTCGCCCAGCCAGCGAGATTTGATCGCGCCGTCGATCTGATTGGGATGCAACGCATCCA
>CAJGEA010000055.1 GCA_904502015.1 uncultured Clostridia bacterium
CAAATCGAATCTTTCAAAAAGCAATCACCGAGCGTGATATGCTCCTTACTTTTTCCCCGTCAGCACGTCGCTCTCCATCACGATGGTCACGGGGCCGTCGTTGACGAGGGACACCTGCATATCCGCGCCGAACACCCCGTGCCCAACGTGGCGCACAAGCCCCGCGGCGCGCTCAAGGAACAATTCGTAGAGGCGATTTGCCTCGGCAGGGGCGGCCGCACCCAGAAAATCGGGGCGGTTGCCGTGCCTGTAATTGGCCAGCAGGGTGAACTGGGATACTACCAGCATCTCACCGTCGATGTCCTGCACCGAGCGGTTCATCTTGCCGTTTTCATCTTCAAAAATGCGCAGCTTGACCATCTTAGTCAGCAGCTTGTCGAGGTCTGCCTCGGTATCACCCTCGGCGACGCCCAGAAGAACCAGCAGCCCGTGTCCGCATTCGCCGACACGCTCGCCGTCCACATCTACCGAAGCCGAGCGGACTCGTTGAATTACAGCCTTCATGGGGATACCTCCTTATGCGAATCCGCGGACAATGTCCACGACGTTCTTGACCGAGCGCAGGCGGCTGACGATGGAGTTATAGTGCTCCACGTTCTTACAGCTCACCGTGAAATTCAGGATAACTCGGCCCCCGCCCGCGGACTGGGAATTGACCTGCAGAATGGACACCTTCATCTCGGCGAGTGCGGTGGACACGTCGGCCAGCACGCCCACGCCATCCTCGGTGTAGACCTGCAGATGCGCCTCATAGACGCTCTTGGCGTCGGGGGCCTCCCACCACGCCATCTTCCAGCGGTCTGCCATATCGGGATTCCGCATACCCTGCGTGGCGTTGGGGCAATCCACCTTATGGATGGAAATACCGTATCCCTTGGTCACAAAGCCTACCACGCGGTCGCCGGGCAAAGGGTTACAGCAACGGGCAAACTTGACCGAGCAGCCCTCGGCACCGTCCACCACAATGCCGCTGTTGGACTTGAGGTGACGGGGGCGGTTCTCGGTAACCACCTGCTCCACGGTCATCTCGGCGGGGGCAACCTCCTCGGTCGCATCGGGGCGAAGAGCCTCAAGCTCACTCTTCAAACGGCGGATGACCTTGGTTACGGTCAACTCACCGTAACCAATGGAGTTATACAGATCGTCGGCGGTGTTGTAGCCAATACGCTGGGCAATGGACTCCACCATCTCCTGCCGCTCGCTCTCCGAAAGACGGGGTGCGAGCTTCTTGAACTCGGCATCCAGCGCGGCGCGTCCCATGACGATGTTGTCAGCCCGCTTCTCGCGCTTGAACCACAGGCGGATCTTGTTGCGAGCCTCACTCGTACGCACGATCTTGAGCCAGTCGCGGCTGGGGCCCTTGGAGGCCGAAGACGTGAGGATCTCCACGATCTCGCCGTTCTCCAGCACGCGGTCGATGGGCACGATATTGCCGTTAATCTTGGCACCGATCATCTTGTTGCCAACCTCGGAATGGATGGCATAGGCAAAGTCGATGACGGTCGAGCCCTGCGGCAGGGCCTGCACGTCGCCCTTGGGGGTGAACACGAACACCTCGTCGTGGAAAATGTCGATCTTGAGGGCGGTCATGAACTCCTCGGGATCGCGGGTGCCGTCCTCGGTTTCGATCAGGCGGGCGATCCACTCCAGCTTCTTGTCGAGATCGGCCTGGGAGGTCGCGCCCGACTTGTACTTCCAGTGAGCCGCCACACCGTATTCGGCGATATGGTGCATCTCCCAGGTACGGATCTGTACCTCAAAGGGAATTCCATCCCGTCCGATGACGGTAGTGTGTAGCGAGCGATACATATTGGGCTTGGGGATGGAAATATAGTCCTTAAAGCGCCCGGGGATGGAGTTGAACATCTCGTGGATGATACCCAAAACGGTATAGCACTCCAGCTCGGTATCCACGATGATACGCATGGCGTAGAAATCGTAGATCTCGTCAAAGCTCTTGTTCTGCTTGAACATCTTGCGGTAGATGCTGTATACCGTCTTGATGCGTCCCTCCAGCGTGAAGCGGATGTTGTTCTCCACCAGCTTATCCGACACGATGGAGCGAATGTTTTCTATGAAATTCAGGCTCTGCCCGTACTTGCGCTCGATCTCCTCGCGTACTTGGGCGCAACCGATGGGATCAAGGTACTGCATACCGAGATTCTCAAGCTCCTGCTTGATCTTCTGCATACCGAGGCGGTGCGCCAGCGGGGCGTAGACCTGCATGGTTTCAAGCGCGGTGATGCGGCGCTTGTGGTCGGGCTTGGCGTCCAGCGTGCGCATATTGTGCAGGCGGTCGCAGAGCTTGATGAAGATGACGCGCACATCCTTGGACATGGCGAGCAGCATCTTACGGAGGTTCTCAATGTGCGCCTCCTCCTTGTCCTCCACCTGCAGGGCCACCAGCTTGGTCAGACCCTCGACCAGCATGGCAACGTCGTTGCCGAAGCGCTTGGTGATCTCACGGCAGTTGGTCTTCTCGCCGCAATCCTCCACGGTATCGTGGAGCAGGGCGGCGCAAATGGAGTCGGTATCCAGCTCCAGCCCCGCTACGATCTCGGCAACCGCGATGGGGTGGGTAATATAGGCTTCTCCGCTGGCACGGAACTGACCGTCGTGGAGCTTTGCGGCATAGTCGTACGCCGCCTGGATCTTATCGAGGTCGTATTTCTTGCCCGTGGCACGCAGAATATCCAGTAGTCGGTCAATGCCGACATGAACAGTTTGTTCCATACAGTATCCTTTCGGAATGAATTAAAATTCAAATGGTCTTATCATGTAGAGCATCACAATATCCGCATAGGGCGGCAGCGCAGGCCGCAAAACAGCGGAGATGCCTCCACCGAGGTCTTGGGCGCATCGAAATTCACCTCAAAGACGAACACGCCGCCGTCCAGCTCCTCCACGCGGCACACGCCCATCTCTCCCATAATGTGAAAGATCAGACGGAGCTTAACGGGGCCGATAGGAAAGCCCTCCCCGCCCGAAAGACGCGCGGTGATCTCCCGCTCGGAGATGGTATGAAGGCCCGCGCGGGCATCGCGGCGAAGGATGGTAAACACCCGCGCTACATCCTCGCGCTCGGGTGCCGTTCCCTCATCCGAGCGCATAGCGCCGCCGCCAAGGATCTCCTCAAAGCGGGCACGTGCGGCGCGGCAGGCGGCGGTGTGACTCTCAGCCACGCGCAGATCCTGCACCACGAGCTGCAGACTCTGCACACCCTGATAATCGTTTACGTTGAGCTGGAACAGGATGTCGGCGCGATCCCCTGAAACTACGGGCAACCGCGCGGGAGACGTACCGAACCATACGGCCTGCAGGGACATACCGTTCGCCATCAGCACGAGCTTTGTGTGCTTCCCTGCCCCCAGCGGGATGATGCGCTGTACCGTCGCGTCACGCAAAAGGAAGACGGGGGTGTGGTTGCCTACGCCAAAGGGCTCAAGGCGCTCCAGCTCGCGAGCCTGCTCCATGGTCAGGTCGGCGGTCGTGATCTCACAGTCGGCCTCGTAGCGAACGGCGGTCATCTCGTCGGTCAGGTGGGCGGCGGCATACTCGTTGATGCGCTCGCGGAAGGCGGGTATGTCGCGGCGGCGCACCGTCAGTCCCGCCGCCAGCTCGTGGCCGCCGAAGCGCACAAGCAGATCCTCACAGTAGGACAGCGCGTCCACCAGATTCATGCCCTTGACGCTTCGTCCCGAGCCCTTGCCGATATCCTCGTCCGAAGGAGCGCCCGTAACGGCACCGTCAAAGGAAATGAGGATGGAGGGGAGCCCGTATTTCTCGGTCAGGCGGGAGGCAACGATGCCCACAACGCCCTGCATCCAATCGTCATTTTCCAGCACGAGAATGCGATTACCAAGGGTTCTTCCCCCGGCCGCCTCGGCGGCAATCTGCGCCTCAATGATGGAAAGTGCCTGCTCGGCAATGCGGTTTTCTTCCGCCTGCCGACGGGTATTGATCTCGCACAGCTCCTCGGCCAGCGCGGCGGCACGCTCGGGAGAATCGGCAAGCAGCAGCTCCACCGCCCGCATAGCGTGGGAAACACGTCCCGCGGCGTTGATGCGGGGGGCTATGCCGTAGCCCACCAACCCCGAATTGACCTTGCGGCGCGGTTTTTTTACGGGTTTTCCCTGCCCGTCCGCGGCAGGGCGGGTCTGCCCGCTCCCCGAAATGGCATCCAGAAGAGCAGCAAGCCCGGGGCGCTCGGTACGGTTCAGCATAGCCAGTCCGCGGGACACGATAAAACGGTTCTCACCGTCCAGCGGCATAACGTCGGCAATGGTGCCGATGGACACCAGATCCATAAACTGACGGCCGACGGCCTCCAGCGCCTCGATGGGCGACACAGAAGCACGAGCCGCCTCACACGCACACATGAATTTGAACACTACGCCCACGCCCGCCAGTTCCTTGAAGGGATAGGGGCAATCGGGGCGGTGGGGATTGACCACGGCGGCGCAATCGGGCAGGTCGGTATAGCACTCGTGGTGATCGGTCACCACGGTATCCACACCCAGCGAGTCGGCGTAGGCGATCTCGTCGCGCGCCGTGATACCCGTGTCCACCGTAATGATGAGGGTCACGCCCTCCTCGGCCAGCCGACGGACGGCGTCGATGGACATGCCGTAGCCCTCGGTGGCGCGGTTGGGTATGTAGCAGGTGACCTCTGCCCCCAGCGACGTGAGGTAGAGATAGAGCGAGGACAGCGAGGTCACGCCATCCACGTCGTAGTCGCCGTAGACCGCGATCTTCTCCCCTGCCTGCACGGCGCGGAGAGTGCGCTCGACCGCGCGCTCCATATCCGCCATCTGCATGGGATCGTGCCACACGCGCTCGTCGTTGCCGAGAAACAGCTCGGCAGACGCGGGGGTATCGTATCCGCGCTCGGCGAGGATACGCGCCGTAAGCCGCGTCACACCCAGCGCGTCCGAAAGGGCGTCGATGACCGTGTCCCTCTCTCCGCCGTTCTCTTCATACAGAACGGCCCACACACGCTCCCGCGCTCCGTTTTGGTTCTTCATATCATTCATGTCAATCTCCATTCCGCCACGCAGTGGCGGCGCAAATACCTTTTGAAATTCATCTGACACCCGTGGGGGATGGGTGCGCCGTTTCCCTACGAAACGGCTGACAGTATCCGCCCGATACTCGTTCTCCGATCGGGCGCCCCCGTTATATCATCAAATCTCTTTGGAAAATCGCCCTCTCACCCGATTTCGTCGGGAGCTCTCCCATAGGGAGAGGTGGCACGCCCGTTCGGGCGTGACGGAGAGGGATATTCGTAGAGAAATTGAGGGTTCGTGGTTAGGTTCGTGCGTCCGCAGGCGGCGCGTACCGAGCCAGAATCGCCTCGGCGACCTTAAGCCCATCCACAGCCGCGCTGGTGATGCCACCCGCGTAGCCCGCGCCCTCACCGCAGGGGTAAAGTCCCCGCTCGCCGAGCGCGCACAGATCCTCACCGCGCAGAATACGCACGGGCGCGGAGGTGCGGGTTTCGGCGGCGGACAGGACGGCATCCGGCATGGCGTACCCACGGATCATGCGGTCAAACGAGCGCAATCCGTACTGAAGGGAGGCACACACGAACGGCGGCAGCACGTCGGACACGGGAGCCGGGCGGAAATGCCCGCCGCCCCGATACGAGGGTTGCACCCGCGTGGGCTCGTGGACCGCGCCCTCGCCCGCCAGGAAATCTCCCACGGTCTGCACGGGCACGTCGTAATTCAAGCCGCCCGCCGCAAAAGCGGCGCGCTCAATGCGCCGCTGGAAGGCGATGGCACCCAGCGCGCGCGAGCCCTCCACGGGCTCGATGTCCTCGGGCTGCACCGAAACGGCGATCGCGGCATTGGAATTCACGCCGTCACGGGCGCGGTAGCTCATGCCGTTGACCACCACGGTATCCTCCTCGGAGGCGGCGGCGACCACCTCTCCTCCCGGACACATACAGAAAGTATATACACCGCGCTCACCGCGGGTGTCCGACAGGCGGTATTCCGCCGCGCCGAGATCGGGATGCCCCGCCGCCGCGCCGTAGAACAGCCTGTCCACGTCGCTCCGCAGATGCTCGATACGCACGCCCACCGAGATGGGCTTTGCCTCAATGGGCAGTCCACGGTCAATCAGCATACGGTAGGTATCCCGCGAGCTGTGCCCGATGGCCAGCACGATCACGCCGGCGGACAGCTCACCCTTGCTCGTTCTGACCGAGTAGGTACCGTCGGACAGACGTTCGTAGCCGTCCATGCGGCAACGGTAGATCACCTCGCCGCCCATCGCGGCAATCTCGTCCAGCATACGGCTGACCACCGTACGCAGTATATCCGTGCCCACGTGGGGCTTAGCCTGCAATGTAATATCCTCGGGCGCGCCCATGTCGCGCAGGGTATCCAGCACGAAGGCGCACCGCGGGTCGTGAATACGGGTGAGGAGCTTACCGTCCGAGAACGTACCCGCGCCGCCCGCGCCAAACTGAATATTGGATTCGGTATCGAGATATCCCTCGCGGCAGAAGCGATCCACCGCCGCCACGCGATCCTCAACCGAGTCACCGCGGTCAATGAGAATGGGCGCGTAGCCCTCCCGTGCCAAAAGGTAGGCGCAAAACAGCCCCGCGGGGCCCATACCCACCACCAGCGGACGGGCAGCGAGAGTCTCGTCCCCCCGCACGACCGTCAGGGACGTGGGCTCAAAGGGCTTGGCTCCCGCGCGAAAGAGAACATCCTCACGCAGTCCCGCTGTTCCCCGACTCTCGCAGAGAACCGAGTAAACGAGGCGGATATCATCCCGCCGACGAGCATCCACCGATTTTTTATAAAGGCGAAAATGAAGCGGCCCGGTCGGTATCCCGGCACGCTTCATTTTTTTCTCCGCTTTGCCGATCACCTCGGACTCGGGTGTTCCGACGGGCACCGAGATGCCCTCGATGATCGCCGCTTGGTATACCGTGTGCTTCATTCAAATCTCCATTAACCTTTGCTTTCGGATTGCGGCGGTTTCAGGCCGCCCCTCTTGGGGTGCTTGACGGATGGCCCCGCGCGGGGTCATCCGTCAGAAAACACGCACTCGTATGTTCAAATCATGAGAACTCGCAGGGATCCCGTCACGCAGCGGGTGCCTCCCCGACCGTGTCCTCGCCATCCTCGGTTCCCTCACCCGCGTCGGTAGCGGGCTCCTCTGCGGAGGAGTCCACGGTTCCCTCTTCGGTTGCGGCAGGCTCGGTAACCTGCGGCGGCTGTTCGGTGTTTTGCAGATGGGTACCCGCTACGTAGAGCCACACGAGAATGGCCGCCGCCAGACAAACGAACAACGCACTCGGATCAAACTCCACCCGTTCACGGCGGATCTCCACCTTGCGGGAATATTTATTTTTTTTGAAAAAACGATATTTCGCCATGCTGTTTCAGCCCTATATCCTTTCCGTCTTTCGCCGCGGATTACGCGCCGCGGCTCATGCTTCCTCTGTGGAATCACTGTTGCTCTCCGCGGCGGTTTCCGACTTCGTTTTAGGAATGGTCACGGGAGTATCCGCTTCGGGGGCAGGTGTGGGAATCACGTCAACGCGGCGGTCACGCTCGTCAATCCCTGCGGATTCCGTCGCGCCGATCGTTGAAGATTCTGCCGTTTTGGAGGTTTTCGGGGTTTTCGAAGGCTTCGCACCCTTGGCGGACTTCGATGCTTTAGCCGATTTTCCACTCTTGGCCTTTTTACCGTTCCCCGCCGCATCCTTGAGGGAGTACCGCTTACCCTCACGTTCGCTCTTTTCCAGCGACACACCCGTGAGCAGAAGGAACAGATCTTGCCGCAGAGAATTCTGAATGAGTTTCAGCGATTCCTCATTGCGCAAATCGGCAGCGTTTCGGTTGTAATCACGCTTGAGAAATCCCGAATTGGCCACAGAAATAATATGCTTTTCCTCGGACACCACGACGACCACGCAGTCACTCACCTCAGACACACCAATGGCGGCACGATGGCGCGTACCCATACCGCGAGCCACGTCCTCGTTGGTGGTCAGGGGAAGCTTACAGCCCGCCGCCACCACGCGATTGTTACGGATCAGTACCGCGCCGTCGTGCATGGGAGAGCGGTTCACGAAAATATTGGCCAAAAGGCTGGAGGACACCTGCGCGTCCAGCATATGCGCCTTGGTGGCATATTCGCCGAGAGGGGTCGAGCATTCGATGACGATGAGAGCGCCATCCTCCTCAGACTGGGCAATCTGGCACACCGCCTCTACCACCTCGCTGATGGTGTGAATGAGGGTAGATCGATCCTGATCGTTGCCACCCAGCAAAAAGCCGAAAGGGGACGATCCCAGTTTTTCCAGCGCATCGCGGATCTCGGGCTGGAAAATCACGGCGAGAAGCACGATACCGAAGGGCGCAATGCCCGACAAGAGCTGGTATACCGCGCGAAATTGAAAAATGTCGCTCAGCGCGTAGAAGGCGAGAATGAACACCAGTCCCATCGCCAGCTTGGCGGCTCGGCGTCCTTTAACAAACATATAAATGCCGTACAGAATCGCGGTCAGAATGAGAATATCCAGCGCATCAGAAACGCTGAAATTCCGAATCGGCTCCAGTATGTATTTCTTACCAAAATCCATGAGGCCCTCGCCAATTCGGGTTGCCATCATGCACCCCATAAGTCCACCGCCTTTCACTACCGATCGCAGCACCGGATACGCGACCGTCAAAAAAGTTTATATTGATTTATTATACCATATATAATATCCAATTACAATACCCTTGTCAAAATTCAAAAAAATGTTACAATCGCACGCTGCTTTTCGTCCCAAAACGGGGGTGAAATCACCCCCGCTTACCCCCTGTTTCGTCACCATCGGACACTCGGACACCGCTCTCGTCGCCGTCAATCAATTCACCCACCGTCACGAGACGGTAACCCCGCTCAATGAGCGCGGGTATGACCAACCGCAGAGCCTCGGGCGTGGGGCTGTTATGCCCGATAAAATCATGCATGAGAATGATGTCCCCCGCCTCCACCTCGTCCAGAATATGCTGCGCGATGGCGGCGGGCGGCGTATGCGCCCAATCCAAGGTGTCAATATCCCACAGAACGATGCGGTAGTCCAGCTCGGCCGCCGCCTGCCGCAGACCGTCGTTCATACACCCCTCGGGTGGACGGACGAAGCGAGGACGGTACTCGGCCACCGAAGATATAGCGTCCTCGCAGGCCAGAATCTCCTCGCGGATCTCGTCCGCCGTCATTTTCCGCAGGCGGTGGTGAGAAAAGGTGTGGTTGCCAATCTCGTGCCCCGCCTCCAGCACGGCGGTAGCGGCATCGGGGTAGTAGCCCACGTTCTCCCCAACCATGAAAAACGTAGCGCGGACCCCGTACTCGGCAAGAATGGAAAGGATCTCGGGCGTGTAGCGCGGATGGGGGCCGTCGTCAAAGCTGAGCGCAATCTCCATGCGATCGTTTTTCCTGCTGTGATATACGATTTCCTCACGGCCGCCTCCCTCGGCGGCACACGCCTGATCCTCGCCGTCCACCGCCGATTGCATCACAACCGATACCCCTTCATTTGCGGACGTACGCCCCCACAGCCACAGAGCCGTGGCAACCAAGGCGAGCAGGATTACAGCGCCGATCACCCACGCGGCCCGCCGTATCCGTCCGCCGCCGAGCGACTCACATCCGCCCATCGAACGATTGCCCCTTGCCATACCTGCCTCCTTACTCACCGCGCGCCAAATCGCCCGCTCGCTTCCCTACCAGGTCATCCAGCGTACCGAAGCGATACCCCTGCGACTTCAGCTCACGAAGCACGTCACCGAGGATGGTGGCGTTGGTCGCCGAGGTGGGGTGAAGCAGGATCACCGCGCCGTTGTGGACGTTGTCCAGAATCTTCTTTTTTGCGGCCTCGGGGGCGGGCTGCTTGCCGTTATCCCAATCGGCATAGGCAAAGCTCCAGAAAATGGTCTTGTACCCAAGATCCTTTGCCCGGCAAAGCATTTCCTTGTCAAACTTTCCCTCCGGCGGGCGAAAATATTTCGCCATCTCCACTCCCGTGCAGTCGCGGCAAGCATCCTCCATGCGCCCCAATTCGGCGGAGAATTCCTC
>CAJGEA010000056.1 GCA_904502015.1 uncultured Clostridia bacterium
CAGGCAATAAGGAGGAAATCAAGGACAGAATCGCACAGATTCGTGCAGAGCATGCTGTATCCACCTCCGAATTTGACAAGGAAAAGCTCAGCGAGCGCCTTGCAAAGCTGGCGGGCGGCGTTGCAGTCATCAAGGTTGGCGCGGCTACCGAAGTGGAAATGAAGGAAAAGAAGCTCCGCATTGAGGATGCGCTCAACGCAACCAAGGCGGCCGTTGAGGAAGGCATCGTGGCCGGCGGCGGAACCGCTTACCTGAACGTCCTCGCTGACGTCAAGAAGGTGCTCGAGACCGTTGAGGGCGACGAGAAGACGGGTGTTAAGATCGTGCTCAAGGCACTTGAAGAGCCCGTTCGCCAGATCGCAACCAACGCAGGCTTTGACGGCGGCGTTGTGGTCGACAAAATCCTCTCCTCGGGTAAGATCGGCTACGGCTTTGACGCTTACAACGAGGTGTACGTGGATATGATGTCCGCGGGTATCGTTGACCCCACCAAGGTAACCCGCTCGGCTCTGCAGAACGCCGCGTCCATCGCGTCGGTCATTCTCACCACCGAGTCTGTGGTTGCCGACAAGCCCGAGCCCAAGGAGGCTGCTCCCGCCGCAGGCGGCATGGGCGGCGGCATGGGCGGTATGTACTGATCCCACCAAATAAATTACTCCCTCGGGAACATTGTTCCCGAGGGAGTTTTTGGGTTGCAATCAAGTCGAAACTTGCCGTCGGATGCCGTCTTTCCCTTGACAAAACGAGCGATATGTGATACAATTTTTTATAAGAATATTAACCCGTTATTGCCCCCGACGCGGGGCGGAAAGGATTTCTATATGACATACGTTGTATCCAATATTCACGGACACCTTGAGGAGTACAAAACCCTCCTTCAAACCGTTCAGTTCAGCGCCGATCGGGACATTCTGTACGTGCTGGGCGACATCGTGGACTACGGCCCCGACTCCATGGCGCTCATTGAGGACATGAGCTACCGCGTCAACGTCTACCCCATCGCGGGCGAGCACGATTTTCTGGCGGTGAGAATGCTCGTTGGCTACGAAAAAATGCAAGCCGCTATGAAGGAAGGCAAGTCACCCGATCCCGCGTTTGCCGAGGAGCTGACCGCGTGGATCCGTGACGGCGGTGAGCCCACCCTTTCGGCTTACCGTACGCTGGACAAGGATATGCAGGAGGGCATCATCGACTACCTCTCGGATATGCCTCTGTACGAGGAAGTGACGGTGGCAGGTAAGTCCTATCTCCTGCTCCATCAAGGCATTTACGATTTTACGCCCAATCTCGATCTTGACGAGCTGGAGCCTGCGGATTTCTTTGAGGAAAGTCTTGACCCCACCGAGAAGTATTTTGACGACAAGACCGTGATCGTCGGCCACACCCCCACCACCGAGGGAAACGGCGGCGCGGATCGCATCTTCTACGGCAACAACAGCATTTTCATTGACTGCGGACTGGGGCGCGGCGGTCGTCTCGGCTGTCTGCGTCTGGAGGACGGAAAGGAATTCTACGTCTGATGGCCGCCTCTGTCAAAAAAAGCAAGAGCTCTCATCCCGAGGAGATCCACACGCTGGAGATCCATGACCTCAACAATCTGGGTAGCGGTGTGGGCCGTCTGCCCGATGGCCTCGTGTGCTTCGTCCGCGGTGCCGTTACGGGGGACATGGTGAGAGTCAAGATCATCAAGCGCACGGCCTCCTTTACGGTGGGGCGGTTAGAAGAAATCGTATGCCCCTCCCCCATGCGCGTAGACACCCCCTTTTGTGCCGCGCCCGAGGCCTGCGGCGGATGCGTTTACCGCCACCTTACCTATGAACACGAGCTGGTCTCCAAGCACAATCGCGTCAAGCAGGCGTTCCGTCAGGCGGGACTTGCCGACGTGGTCATCCTGCCGCCCATCTCCACGGGCGTCCTGAACGGCTACCGTAACAAGGGCATGTACCCCGTCGGTCAAGGCAAGGGCGGCATGGAGGCAGGCTTTTACGCCGCCAAGTCGCACAAGCTGATCCCCTGCACCGCCTGCTCGCTTCAGCCCGAGAGCTTTGCCGAAATCGTGGCGTTCGTCTGCAAGTTCTGCGACAGACACGGTATTGCGGCTTACGATGAGGAGAGCGGCAAGGGGATTCTGCGCCACGTATATCTACGCACCACCGCCGAGGGGGAAATCATGCTCTGCCTCGTCATCAACGCGCAGGAATTGCCCGGCGGCAAGCGGATCGTGACCGCGCTCGTCGACGAGACAACGGCTCGATTCCCGCAGGTGGTGAGCATTCAGCTCAATATCAATCGCGCCTCCACCAACGTGGTGCTGGGCGACAAATTTATCACGCTCCACGGCACATCCTACATGGAGGACGCGTTGTGCGGTCTGCACTTCCGCATCTCGGGCGGCTCGTTCTATCAGGTCAACCACGATGCCGCCGAGCTGCTCTACAACACCGCCGCCGAGCGTGCGGGGCTGACGGGCACCGAGCATCTGTGGGATCTCTACTGCGGCGCAGGCACCATTGGTCTATCCATGGCAAGCTGTGCGGCATCGGTGACGGGCATTGAGATCGTCCCCGAGGCGGTAGCGTGCGCCAAGGAAAACGCGGCACTCAACGCCGAGCTGGGTCTGCTCGCCCCCGACAAGGCGCACTTCTTCTGTGCTGACGCGGGTGACGCATCCTCCATTTTCGCTCCTGCCGACCGTGGCGACGTGCCGCACCCCGACGTGGTGGTGATCGATCCGCCCCGCAAAGGTACGACCGCCGAGCTCATCCGTGAGCTTTCCCGACGTGATATCCGCCGCGTTGTCTACATCTCCTGCGACCCCGAAACGCTGGGACGCGACTGCGCCGTCTTCCGCGAGGAGGGGTACGAGATCGGCGAGGTTCAGCCAGTAGATCTGTTCCCAAGGACGGGGCATGTCGAGAGTGTCGTGTGTCTCACACGACACAATGAATGACGCGTAGCGTCAAATCATGGAGCGAAACGAGAAATCATGAAACGCAGTTGCAATTCATGACACGGAGTGTCAAATCATTTTAATTGTGAGGCCTTAACTTGTAAAATCAAACCGTAATACCCCGGTGAAAATCGAAGATTCGCGTCAATTACACATTATCCCGTGACATTACCCAAAAATATTGCAAAGGAGCCTACCCATGAACAACGAAAACGGAAAAGATATCCGTGTAGAAATCGAGGAAACCGAAGTAACCGAGTGTGACTCAGCAGAGGTTGCCCCCATAGCGGACAAGCAGGACAGATTCAGCAGCTTCAAGCACGGCATGATGCAGTTTGGGAAAAAAACCTCCGAGATCAGCCAAAAGGCGGCGACGACTATTGCTGAGCAAACGAAAATTGGGCTGCATAATCAAAAAATGAAAAAATATAACCCCTTGTTTCCCAAAGAGTTTAAAAGTAAGAGTTTTAATCTTCCTAACGTCATCAAAATTGTAGACGATGCCGAGCGGCGTGGAATTGACGTGTGCGAGGGCGCAATCGGCTGGCGCAATACGGTGGGAGGCGTGGAGGTGCTTTTCCTCTACGACGAATTTGTAGCGTCCAGCCATCTTCTGTTTCTTCCCATTGCCAAATGCGATACGATCTATTGCGTGGATCCGTTTGACCGCTCCCGTTTCATTCAAGCAGACACCATGTTCAGCCGAACCAATCAGGAAAAATTGGCTGAACTGGAAAATATCGCTTACTGCTTGGGAGCGAAAAGTTGTGCCATTGAATTAGTAGACATGAGTGCGGACTCCGAAAAAAGCTCCCAAAAAGCAGGCATCAAAGCCTCCGAATATGCCGCTGTCAGCGCCCAGCAGAATTCTGCCTCCCTCAACAAATCCATGCAACGAAGCAAAACGACCTCAAGTTTTGAAGGTAGCAACACTCCAACCCGCCCCGCACTCAAATGGTTTGCACACGACGACACCATGAATCAGTTAATTGAGATGCGATGCTCGGGTAACAACAGTATTAAATCAAGAGTGTTGGAATTGAAGAACTCCTGTTCTGCCACTATGTCACAAAGCACTGCCGTGGCCATCGACAAGCTGGCAAAGGTCAAGATCGGCGGTTCGGCGACAATGGAAAAGCAGGCGGTTAAGGAACAGAATAGCGTTTTGATTTTTGAGATTGAATTTTGACATACATATTCGCAAGGAGGACACCCTTATGACACCGACACCGAAGCAAATCCACGCCCGCCGTCTGGCGGACACCGTCATCCGCAATCTGGAAAAGCGCCGAATGGTGGGCTACTACTGCGAGAGTGCCGCCGAGGCGGTGGACAAGATCCTCTCGCTGATGCCCGAGGGCTCGTCCATCGGCTGGGGCGGCTCTATGACGCTGACCGAGGTGGGGCTGATGGATGCACTGCGCGCCAACGCCGACAAATACAATCTGTTTGTCCGCGAGGATGCCAAAACCCCTGAGGAGGCGCGCGAGGTGTTCGCCAAGATCCTCTCCTGCGGCTACTTCCTCATGAGCGCCAATGCCATTACGGTGGACGGCGAGCTGGTCAATATTGACGGCCGCTGCAACCGCGTGTCCTACCTCTGCTACGGCCCCGAAAACGTCATTGTAGTAGCGGGCATAAACAAGGTGGTTGCCGACGTGGACAGCGCGCTCGCCCGCATCCGCACGGTCGCCGCGCCCACCAACGCTGTCCGACTCAACCGCAAGACCCCTTGCGCCGTGTCGGGCAAGTGCGAAAACTGCCTCTCCCCCGACTGCATCTGCGCCCAGACGGTCATTACCCGCCTGTCCTTGACTCCCAACCGCATCAAAGTGATTCTGGTGGGTGAGGATCTGGGCTATTGACAGCGAAAGGAACCATGCAACCATGAAACATCCTACCTATGAATCCACCCTGCCCGAAGGGTACGTGCAAGTTCGCCACATCAACGCCAAGGACGTTAAATTCGGGATAATCTTCAATATCATTTCCATTGTGACGCTGGCCGTCGTTATGGCGATCGCTTTTGTGCCGTTATGCCTTCGGGATGACGCATCCTACGAGCTCGGCTCATGGGAGCTTTCCTTGCTTCTGCTGGCATTTTCCGCCGCTTTAATCCTCTACGTCGTTCTGCACGAGCTGATACACGGTGCCGTATATAAGGCGTTGACTCGCCAAAAACTCACCTTTGGCATGAGCTGGAGCTGCGCCTTCTGCGGCGTGCCCAACGTATACACCTACCGTCGCACCGCCCTGCTTGCCTTGGTCGCGCCGCTGACGCTCTTTACACTGATCCTCGTGCCGCTGACCGTGGCTCTGTACGCCGTTAACCCTTGGTACTACCTCGCCTCGGCGTTTGTGCTGGGCATGCACCTCGGCGGCTGCTCGGGCGACGTATACGTTACTGGGCTTCTGCTCTTCAAGTATCGCTCACCCCGCATACTGCTGCGCGACACGGGCCCTGAGCAATTCATATTCGTCCCGAAGGATTGACGGGGCATACATGACCAACTCACAAAGGAGTCATCCATGACCGAACTACCCAAGCTTTTTCTTGACCGCATGGAGGAGATGCTGGGCGAGCAATACGAGGCGTTTCTTGCCTCCTACGGCAAGCCTCACCGCCCTACCCTGCGCGTCAATACCCTCAAGCTCACCCCCGACGAGCTACGGGCCATCGCGCCGTTCTGCGGCGATCCCGTCCCGTGGCAAGAGAACGGCATATACTACCCCGACAGCGACGAGGTGCGCCCCGGAAAGCACCCCTTCCATGAAATGGGGCTGTACTACATCCAGGAGGCGAGCGCTATGATCCCCGCCTCTCTGCGCACTCCCCGAAAAGGCGAGCGGGTGCTGGATCTTTGCGCCGCGCCCGGGGGTAAAACCACCCAGCTTGCCGCCGCACTCGGCGGCGAGGGACTTTTGGTGGCCAATGAAATCCACCCCGCACGGGCGGCGATCCTTGCCCAGAACGTGGAGCGAATGGGTATCGCCAACGCGCTGGTGACAAACGAATCCCCCGCGTCTCTGGCCAAGCACTTCCCCGCCTTCTTTGACATGATCGTGGTGGATGCGCCCTGCTCGGGCGAGGGTATGTTCCGCAAGGAGGACGATGCCGTCACCATGTGGAGCCCCGACAACGTGACCCTGTGTGCCGAACGGCAATCGGAAATTCTGAATGAAGCCGCCAAAATGCTGGTTGGCGGTGGATATATGGTCTACTCCACCTGCACATTTGCCCCCGAGGAAAACGAGGGGACTCTGGTTCGTTTTCTGCTGGATCACCCCGAGTTTGAGGTCGTCGAGCCTGAGTCTCACGCCGTTTTGGCGGCGCGAGAGGCAGGACTCATTGACCGCGGACGGCTTGAATGGGTAACGACGGTTCAAATTCCCGACGAAAAGCGAGCGGCACTTGCCGAGCAAGTGGAAAAATCACTGCGCCTATTCCCCCATCATGCCGACGGCGAAGGGCATTTCGCGGTACTCCTGCACAAGACGGCGGAAACAGTTGCCCCCGTGGCGACCGCTCCGAAGTCAAGCCGAGACAAGCGAAAGGCCGGAAAGCCCACCACATCGGGCAAGGGCGCTAACTCTCCCGAGGCGGCGCCGGCGATCTATGAGGCGTTCGCCGACGACGTATTAAACAGTGCGCCTACGGGCACGCCCTGCCTGTTTGGCGATCATCTATACCTGCTCCCCCACGCACTTGAAGGCGGAAGACAGGCCTTGGAGGGCATACGCGTGCTTCGCGCGGGACTTTGCGTAGGCGAGATCAAGGGCAAGCGATTTGAGCCCGCCCACGCGCTGGCGTTGGCACTCCGTGCCGCCAATGCAAAGCAGGTCTTCCCGCTGGAATCGGTGGAGGGTATGACCCCCGCCGAGACCGCAAGCGCGTATCTGCACGGCTCTACCCTGCCCGCCCCCGACCGCCGCGGATGGCACCTCATCACCCTCACGGGGCATCCGTTGGGCTGGGGCAAGGCCAGCGACGGCATCATGAAAAACCATTATCCCAAGGGACTTCGCAAGCCCTGATCTCCCCGGATACTGAAAGGAAATCAACATACGTATGAAACAGGCATCCACCCCTGCCGCCTCGCGCGGCCGTCTGATCGCACTCTCTGCCATTGGCGCGTACTTTTCGGTTCTGCTGGTTGGCGGACTACTGCACGCCGACGTGCCGATCATATCCCCCAAGCTCATTATTTACCTGAACCCATGGATCTACGGCATCGCTTTGGTCGTTATGACCGCTATACTGTGGGTATACGGTACCATCAGTCGCGCCGTCGTGGCGGTTTTTGCATGGCTGGCGACCGTACTCTACGCCGTATATGCCGCGGCATCGGGTGGCAGTTACTACCTGACCTTTGCCCTATGCGGCCTCGTTGCGGCGATAACCGCGCTGGCCTCCCGTGAGGTAACGTGGACGCAGAAAAAGCCGCTTACACTCTCGCCCGCGGACGGCAAGATCGCGGTGGGTGGGATGGCCGCTGTATTGGGCGGTTGGACGTTGTTCCTGCTTCTGTCGGGCTACCTTTCCCACACCCTGAACCCCTCTGCGAGCACAAGCGTATATGCACAAATGATGACGTCCCTACGCGAGAGCTTCTCCATGGGTACCACGCTGGAGTTCGGGGAAACGGTGTCCCACTGGGCGGCGCATATCTCTCCCATTTTTTTCCTATACCTTCCCTTTTACGCGCTGATCCCCTCTCCCGTCATCCTCATGGTAATCCAAACGCTGGCGGTCTTCTCGGCGGTGATCCCGCTGTGGCTGATCGCGCGGCGCAAGGGATTGTCGGCAGGTGTATCGGCGACGCTTTGCACCATTCTGTGCCTGTTTCCCGCTGTTTGGGGCGCGGCGGCGGGCAGCGTTCACGAGTACGCCCTGCTCCTGCCCCTGCTTCTGTGGCTTTTGTGGGCGTTGGAATCGGGGCGCCGTCCCCTCGTATGGCTCTTTGCCGTGCTTGTGCTGTGCGTCCGAGAGACGGCGGCCATCCATCTCGTCACCGTAGGGCTGTATTGGGCGTTCTCTCGCGGAAAGGACACCAACGAAAAGCGCAAAGAGCGTCAGTCGGGGTATCTGCTGGCGGCGTCGGCGCTGGTATACCTGATCACAGCATGGGTGGTGCTCACCCTCGCGGGCAAGGGCACGCTCATCACCCGCTTTGACAACGTGACGGGTATGTATGCCACCGATTTCGGTACGCTGATCCGCGAGATCGTTTTTAATCCCGCGCTGTGCCTCTACGAGATGCTGACTGAGGCCAAGCTCCACTACCTGCTCTGCCTGCTCCTACCTCTGGGATTCATCCCCTTCCTCTCCCGCAAGAAGGCAGACCTCGTGGTTCTCATCCCCCTGCTCCTGCTCAATCTACTTTCGGATTTCCCCTACCACTACAATACGAATTTCCCCTATTCGTTTGGGGTTGCTGCTCTTCTCCTCTACCTGAGCGCCGATGCGTTGGCGCAGTATAGACTCCGCCGTCCCGACGGAAAGCTTGCCTCCCGTCTGCTCCTCATCGCGGTCTGCTCTGCCGTGATCGTGGGCGGATTCCGCATAGCAGACTGGACGGAGCAGGTGGATTACACCATCAACAACGACATGGAGTACACCGCCATCAGTGAGGTGCTGGACACGCTGGACGAGGATGCTGCGGTCAGCGCATCGGGACGCTTCTGCGCCGCACTTGCCGACCGTCGGGAAATTTATTCCCTCTCGGCCAAGGCTGACACCGAGTACGTGGTGCTGGATCTTCGCGAGGAATGGGCACTGGCAGGCGAGGACGACTATACGGTGGAGTACTACGAAAAATTGGGTTACTCCCTTGTGAAAAAACACGAGGGCATCATTGCCGTTCTGAAAAAATAATTTCTTTTGATTCCCCACCGCGTCATGTGAATATGGCGCGGTGGGGAATTCTTTTTTTCGACACAAACAACTTGATTCCGACATATACTGCTCATGACCTGCTCTATTCGTGAGTAGGTCTTGCGCGGTGTGTCGCCGACGGGCGGTGTACCGACGAATACCCGTTTGAAAGGAGAATGCTTCATGGATATGGATCACAAGGCATACGGTGCCAACGCCTGCGCCTATCCCCGCACGGGACAGCTCGGCTCCTATGGCAGCGGACAGCAACAGAGCCGCATGGAGATGGGCAACGCACCGTCTTGCGGATGCTCCCCCTGCGGTGAGGACAGTTGGGGGCTGAACGACTACCCGCTGGCGATGGTATACGCCCCCTGCCAGGCCTTCCGCAATCTGTACGACGCCGACACGGCGTTGGTACAAGGCACGCTGTTCGCTGAGCTCTACCTGCCGCTGGGCGGCTACGGAACGACCGAATACGGTAACACCCATTGCAAGCACGAAAGGGGGATGCACGCATGAGTCAGATGAACCGTCGCAGTACCTGCCCGAGTGACCGTCTCGGCTCCTTGTGTACCGCCAACCGCACGTCGGGCGGCCCTATGGCCAACGGTTATCCCGCAACCATGACCCGCACGGGGTGCGGATGCGGCGCGGGTCGTAATGCCGTTGAGCCCCGCACGGGATTTGGGTGCGGCAACCGAAACAACACCGTTGAATCCCGCACGGGGTGCGGATGCGGCAACCGAAACAACACCGTTGAATCCCGCACAGGGTGCGGATGCGGCAACCGAAACAACACCGTTGAATCCCGCACGGGGTGCGGATGCGGCAACGATAACAAAACCTCGCATGACAACGGCGCGTGCTGCAAGCTGCTTGCCCAGATCCGCGCGGTGGATTTTGCTCTCTATGAGCTGGTTTTGTATCTGGACGCGTACCCTGATTGTCAGGATGCGCTGGATATGTACCACAAGCTCCTGTGCCGCCAGAAGGAGTTGACCGCCGAATACGAATCCGCTTGCGGCCCTCTGACCGCGTTCGGCAACGTGAGCCACACCTCGTGGGATTGGATCGACAAGCCCTTCCCGTGGGAATACAACGCGAACTGAGGAGGTACCGTTATGTGGATCTATGAGAAAAAGCTGCAATATCCCGTTAAGATCATGAACCCCAACCCCAAGCTGGCGCAGGTGATCATCTCCCAGCTCGGCGGAACAAATTGCATTTTATTATA
>CAJGEA010000057.1 GCA_904502015.1 uncultured Clostridia bacterium
AGAACCTTCAAAAATATATTTAAAAAAGCGTTTTGAAATATATGTTTTTTAAGGTTTTTGGGAGTCCAGAACCCTTTTTGCAAAAAGGGTTCTGGTGGGGTGCAGGGGCAACGCCCCTGCTCGACAAATCCAAATTTGAAACACTACCCTCCGAGCTGCTGTCGCATATACGCCATGATTTTTTTCTCCTCGCGGGACACCTTGACCTGTGTGAGTCCCAGCATGTCTGCGACCTGCTGTTGCGTCATGTCGCGGTAGTAGCGCAGGAGGACGATCTTGCGCCATTGGGGCGGGAGGGTGGCAATGACCTGCCCCAGCGCGATGCGATCCATCCGCCGCTCCATTTCGTCGGCATCAGCACGGTCGGGTATGACGGATCCCCACTCGGGGGAATCCTCGCCGTAGGCATGATCCGACAGGGAGGTCACGGGGCTCATGGCCTCCAGCGCCACCGCCGCCTCCTCACGGGACACGCCGCACGCCTCCGCCAGCTCGGACACCGAGGCATCCCGCCCCTCCTCCATGGCGATACGCGCACGCTCCCTCATGAGGAGCATCCCCGTATGCCGACAGCCGCGGCTGACGCGCAGAAGCCCGTCATCCCGCAAATGGCGGCGGATCTCCCCCACGATGAGGGGCACGGCATAGGTAGAAAACGCCGTCCCGCGCTCGCAGTCAAAGCTGTGAATGGCTTTGATCATGCCCATTACGCCGATCTGGTTGAGATCCTCCAGCTCGGTGCCGCGATCCCGAAATTTCACGGCGAGGCTGCGAACCAGCCCCATGTTGTCCAGCACCAGCCGCTCCATCGCCGCCTTGTCCCCGTTTTGGGCAAGGCGGATCAGCTCGATATTGCGCGCGAACCGCTCGTCACGCTCGTGCATATTCACTTCTTCAACCATATTCCATACCTCCTCGTCAGGGGGCGCCCCCGTATGTATCAGAGAGGATCACGGTCGGTCAGTTTCTTGAACATAGTCACGGTGGTGCCCGCGCCCTCCTTGGAGGTCACGCGCAGGCAATCGGTAAAGCTCTCCATGACGGTAAAGCCCATGCCGCTTCGCTCCCCCGCGGCATCGGTGGTATAGAGAGGCTGACGCGCCTGCCGCACGTCGGGAATGCCGCACCCGCGGTCGCGGATTTCGATCTTGACCGCCCGCCCCTCCAGAATGCTCACGGTGATGACGATATAGCCCGTGCTGTGGCGGTAGCCGTGAACGATGCAGTTGGTCACCGCCTCGGACACGGCGCATTTAATGTCGGCCAGCTCGGTCACACCGGGATCAAGCTGGGCAACGAACGCCGTGACCACGGCGCGCGCCGTTCCCTCATTGACCGATAGCGCGGGCAGCTTGACCTGCATTTTGTTGAGCACTTCCTTTGAAAATTGACTGCGTTTTCTCATGCGTCTTTCTCCTTTTTGCGGTTTTGTGCCACCTTACGCGGTGTGCGCGGCGTGCGTGTAGTGGCGCGTGATGCGCCTGGCCCACGCCTGACGCCTGCCCCCGTGGGGGGGAGGTGATCGGGCGGAAACTCAATGCGGATGATGCGCTCCATTCCCGCCAGGGTGAGAATGCTCCAGGTTTCTCTGCACGGATTATACACCACCAGCTCACCGCCCAGCTCGCGCATGATCGAGTAGCGTCCCATAATCAGCCCCAACCCCGAGCTGTCCATAAACCCCACCGCCGAAAGATCCATCACCAGCCGCTCGGGCCGCCGCTCAAAGAGCATCGCGTCAATTCCTTGCCGTATGGATACGGCGGTGTGGTGGTCGATCTCCCCACGGATATACACCGTGAGCGTCTTGCCCACCGTGTCGCACACAAACTCGGTTCTCGCGCCGTTCGTTATTGCCATGTTCCCTTCCTTTCTCCGGCAGGCACGTCGTTTCCGTCACCCCTGCTCGTCCATTTCTGATCTATGAAACCAGTATAACACAACCCCCACGCAAAAGTTGTCACACTTTGCGTGGGGGTTGTTTTTTTATTGCAGGGGCGTTGCCTCTGCACCCCACCAAAAACTTTTTTGAAAACCTCCTCGCGCTGCTTGCAGCGGCGCTCGGTGCGAATTTGCCTACGGCAAATGTTTCAAAAGCTTTTGGATTTCAAAAAACTTTAATAAAATTAATTTTATTAAGGTTCTTGAAGGGGGTGCGGGGGGAACTTCTTTCAAGAAGTTCCTCCCGCAATAATCGTTCTTTACTTCTGTGCTGCGATGACCTTAGCCGCAACATTGGCGGGGACGGTATCGTAGCCGGTGACGGCGAACTCGAACCAGCCGCGACCCTGGGACATAGCGCGCAGGGCAATGGGATAGTCAGAGAGCTCGGATTTGGGCACGACGGCCTGAATGGTAGTATAACCGATGCGGCCCTCCAAGGGATTCATGCCCATGACGCTGCCGCGGCGCTTGTTGAGATCGCCCATGACGTCGCCCACGAGGGCATCGGGAATGGTGACCTCGAGATCGCCCACGGGCTCGAGGAGCACGGGCGCGGACATCTCCAGGCACTTCTTATAGGCAAGGTTGGCGGCGGTGCGGAAGGACATATCGTCCGAGTCAACGGCGTGGTAGCTGCCGTCGTAGAGCTCCGCCTTGAGCTGAACCAGAGGATAGCCTGCCGCGCCCTTGACCATCGCATCCTCCAGACCCTTCTGAACGGCGGGGATGAAGTTCTTGGGCACAGAACCACCTACGGTAGCATCCACGAAGGTCAGACCCTCGTCGTCACCGGGCATGAAGCGGATCTTAACGTGACCATACTGACCCGAACCACCGTTCTGCTTCTTGTGCTTGCCCTCCACGTCGCAGGGCTTGGTGATCTTCTCGCGGTAGGCGATCTTGGGCTCGTCGAGCTTGATGCTCACGCCGAAGCGGGACTTCAGCTTGGCACCCAGCACCGAGAGATGCATATCGCCGATACCGTAGATCAGCATTTGGCTGGTCTCAGGGTTGTTCTCATAACGAAGGGTCAGATCCTCCTCCAGCATCTTGGCGATAGCCTGGGAGATCTTGCTCTCGTCCTTGGCGGTCTCGGGGGTGATACCGCGGCACATGTAGGGGGTGGCGTACTTCACGGGCGCGTACACCGTGTCGCCGGAGGCACGCAGGGTGTCATTGGTGTTGGTGCCCGCGAGCTTGGCGATCATACCGAGATCACCGCAAGCCAGCTCATCCACCTCAACCTGCTTGGCGCCGCGCATGATGTAAATGTGGGACATCTTTTCGGTGTCGCCCGTGCGGACGTTACGCAGAACGGCATCCTTCTTCAGCACGCCCGACATGACCTTGAAGAAGGTCATCTTGCCCACGAACGGGTCGGCGATAGTCTTATAAACGAACAGCGCGGGATCGCCCTCCATATCAATGGCAACGGGCTTGCCGCCGAAGTCCTTTTCCACCTTGCGGGCGGTAGGACGGGGGAAGGATTGAGCAATGGCATCGAGAAGCGCGATGACGCCCCACTTGTTGGTGGCCGCGCCGCAGTATACGGGCACGATGCTACCCTGAATGATGCCGTTATGCAGAGCCTCGACCGACTCCTCGACCGTGAACATCTCACCCTCGAAGAACTTCTCCATCAGCTCGTCGGAGGTACCTGCCAGCGCCTCGTTGAGGGCGTCCTTATAGTCATGGGCGGTCTGCTCCCAGCTGATACGCATATTGACTTCCTCGCGCTTGCCTGCCTCGTTGTACTTGAAGGCGGTCATGGTCAGAAGGTCAAGCATGGTAACGTCCTTTCCCGTTTCCACAGGGATAAAGACGGGACATACCGACACGCCAAAGGTGGCGTGGAGTTGGCGGAATACGCGGGCAAACTTGGTTTCGGGATCGTCGCACTTGTTGACGAAGAACGCGCGGGGGATGCCTGCCTCCAGAGCGGCCTCCCAAGCCAGCTCGGTGCCGACCTCCACGCCCGCCTTACCGTCAACCGAAATGATAGCGGCGTCGGCTACGCGAACAGCCTGCTTGACCTCACCCGAGAAATCCAAAAATCCGGGGGTATCGATCACGTTGATCTTGGTGTCCTTCCACGTCATGTAGGCCGAAGCCGCCGACAGCGTAAAGCCGCGCGCCTTTTCCTCGGCGTCGTAATCGCAGACCGTGTTGCTCTGCGCGATGCTGCCCATACGGTCAGTCGCGCCGCTGCAATACAGCATTGCCTCAGCGAGGGACGTCTTACCGCTTCCGCCGTGACCGAGAAGCGCAACGTTACGGATCTGCTTGGTATTGAATTCTGCCATGGGGTTCACCTTTTGCCTGCCTCCGCACCCCGAGCTCTCCCCGGGACGGGGCATAGACACCTTTCTATTGTATTGGTGATCGACTACGGACAACCGTAGTCCGTCCGATTCGGGCTAAATGCACAAAAATGCGATAAATATCGCCACTTGTTCGGACAACATAACCATTATACAACATGCAAAACATTTTTGCAAGAACTTTTTTGTATCTTTCGGTGAACAAAACAGAGAAATTGCCGCCTTGTTTTTGTTAAAATATAACAATCACCCTATGAAATTCGACAATCCAAAGAGATTTTCGGCGTTTTTCGCGGTTATCTCAGCCACTTCCTCCACCGTAATTCCGTGCAGATCGGCGATCACCTCGGCGATATAGGGAATATGCCCCGAGTGATTGATCTTCCCGCGGTGCGGCACGGGGGTCAGGTAGGGGCAATCGGTTTCCAGAAGCAAGCGATCCATAGGCACCGCGGCGGCCGCCGCCCGCGTCCGCTCGGCATTCTTATAGGTCACGGGCCCACCGAATGCGATGTACCAGCCGCGGCGGACAAGGTCCCGCGCCATCTCGGCGCTTCCGCTGTACGCGTGGAACACACCGCGCACCGAGGGGTAGCGGCACACGATATCAAAGCAATCGCCGTGCGCCTCACGGTCGTGGATGATGGCAGGAAGGCCCAACTCGGCGGCCATAGCAAGCTGGCCCTCAAAAAACACCTTTTGCAGGGGCTTATCCATAGGCTCCCAGTAGTAGTCAAGCCCCATTTCGCCAATGGCCACGATCTTGTCGCGGCGGCGCGCATCAGCATCCGACACCCACGCGCGCAGCTCGGCGAGCGCGCGGTCGGGGTCAAGAGGCGTGCCGTCGGGGATACCCTGCGCGGCCTCGGGATGGATGCCCACGGCGGCTACCATGAAAGGGTACCGTGCCGCCTGCTCCACCGCCTTGCGGCTGCTCTCAAGGCTTATGCCTACGTTAATCACACCGCGTACGGTGGCACGGAAGTCGGGGCTGTCCAGCAGAGCGGCGGCGCCTCCGTCCAGATTGTCGAATTTGCTGATAAAATAGTGCGCATGGGTATCAATATATGATGTCATAGTAATCTCCTTTGCAACTGTTCAATCGGTATTCAAATTAGGATTTATCGGTCTGTTAGAATTTACGTACTCACCCGGTGCTAAGGGGGTGCAGGGGGCAAAGCCCCCTGCACCTAACAAAGATTGGCCGGCGGTGTCGGGGGCGGCCTTGAGCGCCCCGACGCGCACCGGTAGGTGCAAGAAAAATTTATACTACATATAGTTTTTTTCGTTTTCCTTGTTCCGTATATTTTTGGTTATTGCTAATTTTCTTGCGGCTTCCGCCGCGCGTCAGAGGGCGTTCCCCCCTCCGACACCGCCCCCCTTGGCGTTTTTTGTGTCGGGGGCAAAGCCCCCGGCACCCCCATGGTTGAAATCCCAACGCACCTATAAACCCCAATTTGAAAATTACTATAACGCAGGCAATGAAAGAAGCCGACTCGCGGTGCGAATCGGCTTCTTTCGTTCATTATACCATACTATGCCATTTACACTGCCAGCTCCACGAGGCGGCCAAAGCCGTGGGAGGCGGCGGATGCAATCAAATCGGTTGCCTCTCTCGGCAGGACGAGGCGCAGGGCGTAACGGGTATAGGGGTAGGCGAGGTGCGGCAGGAGCTCCACTGCGGTGGTGAGTTCGATGCCGCGCAGATCCATGGAAATATAATCGCAGGCGCGAAGAATACGGCCCGGGGTCAGACGACCACCGTACACGGGAGCGTCGGCCTCCTCCTCCGCGTCCTCATTATTCTCTGTATCTTCGGTTTCAAACGCCGACAGAGGAATGGACACGCCGATAGCAGGTCGGTCGGCCATGTCGGCCAGCAAAGCCGACAATTCGTTTAGATAGGCAACCGCCAGCGCGTCAGCCGCGTCGTTACCCACGGGCAGACCCGTGAGCAGAATGTCGTCAATCCCCGATTCCGCCAGCTCGCGGAGCAGGGCCATCTCCAGCCCTCTCTGATACGCGGCAAGGGCGGCATCGGCCACGGAAAAAGAGGTCACGGCGAACGTGCCGATGACGTACAGCTCGGATCGGCTGATGCGTGTCAGCTCATCAGCAAGGTCGGGCAGGTCGGACGCAGGGATTCCAGCGGTCGCGGCAACCCGAGAGGAAAAGGTCAGCTTCCCTTCCCCATCGCGCAGGGTGAGCACCACTCCGCTATACCTGTCACGCAGGATGCCAACAGACTCCCCTACGTCAATAGTGCGGGCGCGCACGTCGGGCACATTGACGGGCAGGACGGGGGTGGCGTTTTCCTCAACCGTCCACTCCCCCGCCTCCTCGGCGGCGCGGTAGGCGTCCGATTTGGCTTTGAGGATCGAGCCCCACACGAGTGCCAGCGTAATTATACCGACCACGACCAAAACAACGGCCACAACACGCCCGATATGTGTCGGCATACGAAGGATCATGCGCCGCTTGGTGGCGTGGCGGGAATAGCGCGAGCGTTTTTGCTCGATAAGGTCCTTTTGCTTTGCCATGCGGTCTTATTTCATAGCGACAAGGTCAATACTCTTGCCGTATTCAGTCAGATCAACGGTGCAGGACTCACGGAACTGGTCCATATACAGCCCCATCTTGACGGCCTGCCAGTATTCCAGCATGGTGCCGCAGTTCTGGGTAACGTAGTCTTCCTCAAGCGGGAGGCGCATCAGCACGAACACACCGCCGCTGGATACAAAGGGCTCGCTGACGCCGTACAGCTCAAGACCGAACGCCGCGTCCTCGTAGGGCTGATCCATCTCGCCGTGCGTGAAATACGAACCGTCCAGCGACACGCTGTAAAGATCGTCGTTGACCTCCGAGCCGATGTAGGCACGCATAGCGGCCAATCGCTCCTCGTCATCGGTGATGGCGAGCAGGCGGTCAGTGATGACCTGCGCGCGCGCCAGACGATCCTCTACCGTCTCCCCCTCCTGATTTTCAATGTAGACGTGAATGGTGCGGGCGTACTCGTCGCTCTCCATAACGTAATCGATGAAATCGCTGATATTCTCCTGCGTGTAGGCGTAAATACCGTTATCGTTAAGGGTATAGTAAATCGCCGATTCCAGGTAACTGATACCCATTTGGAATTCAAAGTGGTTTTCACTCATAGCCTGTTCGGCGAGAAATTCCTTGTATTCTTTGTTCCCTCCCACCGAATCCTTCATTTCCTGCACGTATTCCTTGACGTAGTTCTTCATGGTTTTGCTATCGGTGTCAATGCCCAGATGACGGCAGGTAGAAAGAATGACGTAATTTTCGGGCAGGTTGTCCCACACACGCTTCTCCAGCTCGGCGCGGTACTGCTCGGCGGTGGCGGGATCGTCCCAGATGCCCTCGCCATACTCGTACTCCATCTCGCCCTTGTAGAGCATGGTCAGAAAACGCAGCTCCTCATAGGGGATCTCAAAGCCGTTGCAGAGTGCGACCACCTTTTTATCCTGTCTGTATCCGCTGATATCCCGTGCAACCAGCACGATGCCCACGGTGATGAGGGCAACCAGCACCACCGAGAGAGTGATGATGACCGCGATGCGTGCCTTGCGGTTCCTTTTGGGTTGAGGCTTCTTTGGCTGAACAGCCGAATTCTTCTTATTTCCCATGGGTGTTCCCTCCGTTACTTTACAGATATCTCAGCGCGCTTGATGCGTTTCTTCATGCGGCGCAGATCGGCGAGCATCTTGAAGGTGTCCGAAAGCACGTGAACCTTGGACTCACGGTGATTGATGACCTTGACGGGGATCTCGCGGATCTTTTTGCCCAGCTTGGTCGCCCACAGAATGGCCTCAAAGTCAAACGCAAAGCCGTTGACCTCGCAACGGGGGAAAATTTCAGCCACCGTCTGTCTTGTGAATGCCTTACATCCGCATTGGGAATCGGACAGCTTGAAGCCGCCCACAAAGCACAAGACCTTGATATAGAGTTTGGAGGCAATGCGGCGCACGAAGGTATAGCCCTCGTAGCCGTCAGCCGAGAGATTGCGCGAGCCGATGACCATATCGGCGTCGGGGTTCTCAATAAACGCATCGTAGACGCGCTTGATGACGTCCGTGCCGTAGGCAAGGTCGGCGTCGGTGAACATGATGACGTCCCCCTCGGCGGCGAGGAGCGCAGTGCGCACGGCACAACCCTTGCCGCGATTATCGGGGTAGCCCACCACGCGGACATGGGGAAGATTCAGAGCCTCCACGGTCTTGTCGCATCCGTCCTTGCTCCCATCGTTGGAAAAGAGGATCTCATAGTCCTCAAAGGTATTCGACATATACTCGTGCAGGGTACGGGCGGTATCGGCGATGATGCTGTTTTCGTTATACATGGGAATGCACAGGGAGATTTTCTTGCTCATAGCGGAGTCCTTTCAATGGTGAAAACAATTCGGATTCAAATGCGGCGATAGGCGATAAATAAAGAAATCGAAGGAAACCTCGGTTTCCAGCCTTTCGACTTGGGAAAGCCGTTCGTGTCCGACACGGCTGGTGCGCCAGTAGTAGGGTGTCATGGAAAAGAGAGCGGCCACGTGGGCTTGTCCCTCCACGCGGGCGGTAAAGCTGACGGTCTGCTGATCCACAAGGGTAAAGGCATCCCCGTCCTTAGGCAGATCGCTTCGTCCGTCGTTGAGGTAGGGATCGTCGTAGATCAGTCGTTTGAGGTCAAGGAGGTGTCTCTCGCCCGCACCCGCGACGATCAGGTATCCGCCCGGTCTGAGCACGCGGGCGTACTCGGTGGGGGCACAGGGGGCGAAGATATTGGTCACGGTGTCTACGGAAGCCGATCTCACGGGCAGTTCAAACACGCTTCCCACCGCGAACACGGTGCGGGAGGATAATTTTCCCGCGGCAAGCCGCGAGGTGCGGGCAGCCTTGGCGGCAGCGTCCACCGCGAATTTCGAGAGGTCAACACCAAGGACGGAATACCCCGCCTCAGCGATGTGATTCGAATAGTACCCTTCTCCACAGCCCGCATCCAGCACGGTGCCTCCCACGGGGGTATACCGTGCGACAATCTGCGTGAGCGCGGCGGCGGCGGGGCGGTAGTAATCGGCGCGGAGGAAGGAGGATCGGGCGCGCACCGCCTCCTTGGAATCCCCACCACCGCTGTGGCGGGGGGCTAAAGGAAGGTATCCGCTTACGCCCGCGTCGAAGCAATGGGCACGGCCCTTGGGGTTATCCCCCGAGCAGGCCAGTCCCCTGCCCTCTCCCGCGATGCCAAGCGGCGCGCCGCAAACGGGGCAAGCCAGCACCCGCTCCACGGTGCCGCGGTCAAGTTCCTGATACAGATCGGTCATTTCATCCCCGCTTTCTGTCATTTTCCTTACATTATACACCTTTTCGGACATTTATGCAAGAGGGTTGGACGATTTTGGCAGATGAATTATCAAATTTCGGCGTAACCGTTCAGCCACACGTCAAATTGGTATTTATCGGTGCCTGCGGCACGGCTCTAAATCGGGGTAGGTTAGCATTTGCCCCACCATTTCACCCGATGGAATGGTTGTCAAATTGGGGTTTGTCGGGGTGTTTATTTAGCCGCTGTAGGGGAGGCCCTATGTGGCCTCCCATGGGCGCCCACACCGGGGCGCCCCTACAGGTAAAACAGCAATATTCCTTATCGGGTATAGATATTCTTTGGTTTAAGGGTGTAGGGGCGTTCTTTGAACGCCCGCGGGCGCA
>CAJGEA010000058.1 GCA_904502015.1 uncultured Clostridia bacterium
GTAAGATGGGTCACTCCGAGCGTATCGGCAAGAACCTCTACCGCAACGTCCTCGGCGAGTACGACATGAAGCTCTTTGAGTCGGCTGTTAAGTATTTTAAGGGATGAGAGAGCGCAAGGGGCGTTGCCCCTTGACCCCACCAGAAAACTTCTTGAAAGAAGTTTTCTGGACTTTCAAGAACTAAAAAAACACTTTCTAAAGTTTTTAGGAATCCAAAACCCTTTTTACAAAAAGGGTTTTGGTGGGGTTCGGGGCAACGCCCCGAGAAAAGCAAAAGGGGTTCGGGGCAAAGCCCCGAGAAAGGAGTAACATGGCTTATTTATCGGATATTGAGATCGCGCAGTCCACGCCCATGCAGCCCATTACCGAGATCGCGAAGGTTGCGGGAGTGGACGACAAGTATCTGGAGCAGTACGGCAAGTACAAGGCAAAGGTGGACTACAATCTGCTGAAGGCGTCCGACCGTAAGAACGGCAAGCTGATCCTCGTCACCGCCATCACCCCCACTCCTGCGGGCGAGGGCAAGACCACCACCACCATTGGTCTTGCGGACGGTCTGAAGAAGATCGGCAAGAACGTCGTGGTGGCTCTGCGTGAGCCCTCCCTCGGCCCCGTGTTTGGCGTCAAGGGCGGCGCGGCAGGCGGCGGTTACGCGCAGGTCGTTCCCATGGAGGACATCAACCTCCACTTCACGGGCGACTTCCACGCCATTGGCGCGGCCAACAACCTGCTGGCGGCCATGCTGGATAACCATATCTATCAGGGCAACCAGTTGAATATTGACCCCCGCCGCATCACCTGGAAGCGTTGCGTGGACATGAACGATCGCCAGCTCCGCTTCGTGACCGACGGTCTGGGAGGACGTGTCAACGGCGTGCCCCGTGAGGACGGCTACGATATTACGGTTGCCTCTGAGATTATGGCGGTGTTCTGCCTGGCCTCCTCCATCACCGACCTCAAGGAGCGCCTCTCCCGCATCGTGGTGGGCTATACCTACGATGAGCAGCCCGTCACCGCAGGGGATCTGGGCGCTGTGGGCGCTATGGCGGCACTTCTCAAGGACGCGCTCAAGCCCAACCTCGTGCAGACGCTGGAGGGTACGCCCGCGTTCGTGCACGGCGGCCCGTTCGCCAATATCGCGCACGGCTGTAACTCGGTCATTGCCACCAAGATGGCTATGAAGCTGGGTGACTACGCCGTGACCGAGGCAGGCTTCGGCGCCGATCTCGGTGCCGAGAAGTTCCTGGACATCAAGTGCCGCATGGCGGGCCTGAATCCCGATGCCGTTGTCATGGTCGCCACCGTTCGTGCCCTCAAGATGCACGGCGGCGTGGCCAAGACCGAGCTGGGCAGCGAAAACCTCGCCGCTCTTGAGGCGGGCATCCCCAACCTGCTCCGCCACGTGTCCAACATTAAGGACGTGTATAAGCTCCCCTGCGTGGTGGCTGTCAACCGTTTCCCCACCGATACCGATGCCGAGATCGCGCTGGTCATTGAGAAGTGCAAGGCGCTGGGCGTCAACGTGGTGCTGTCCACCGTGTGGGCAGACGGCGGTAATGGCGGCATGGCGCTGGCCGAGGAGGTCGTGCGCCTGTGCGAGCAGAAGAACGAGTTTACCTTCAGCTACGAGCTGGACGGCACCATCGAGGAGAAGATTGAGGCCATCGTCCGCCGCGTGTACCGTGGCGATGGCGTGAACTTTACCCCCGCTGCTAAGAAGGAGATCGCCAAGCTGACCGCGCTTGGCTACGATCAGATGCCCGTGTGCATGGCCAAGACCCAGTACAGCTTCTCGGACGATATGACCAAGCTTGGCGCGCCTGAGGGCTTCACCGTCACGGTGCGCAACGTCAAGGTGTCGGCCGGTGCAGGCTTTATTGTGGCGCTGACGGGCGACATTATGACCATGCCCGGTCTGCCAAAGTCCCCCGCCGCGCTCCGCATCGACGTGGACGAGGACGGCAGGATCACGGGTCTGTTCTGATTTGTAATTATAACCCAAAGGGAGAACCGCTCCGCGCGGTTCTCCCTTGCTGTGTTTGGGTATTTCCCTTGTCAAATCACGCGATTTTTGTCGCATGATACGCTTTGTTCACATTTTTCTGCATAAATGTTCAAAAATGTATGGTATAATACTATGAATTATTGTGTGACGTAAATCGAGTCCCACGCATAGAAAAAGATTGATTCCATATATAAAAGGAGAATCCACCATGGCTATCAAGGTAGTGAAGTTCGGCGGCAGCTCGCTCGCCGATGCCGAGCATTTCAGACAGGTTGCATCCATTATCAAGGCAGATCCCTCTCGCCGTTACGTTGTTCCCTCCGCACCCGGTAAGCGCGTCAAGGAGGACACCAAGGTCACCGACCTGCTGTACCGTTGCTACGAGCTGATCCGCACCCACGCCACCACCGAGGCGATCGACCGTTGCTACGACGAGATCACCGCCCGCTACAACAGCATCATCGCCGAACTCGGTCTGAACTTCGACCTCAGCGGTGAGCTTGCCTACGTCAAGAACGCTATGCTCCACGCCGCAGGCCGCGACTACGCCGCCAGCCGCGGCGAGTACCTCAACGGTCTGATCCTGGCGAAGTACCTCGGCTTTGATTTCATTGATGCCGAGAACGTCATCTACTTCAAGGACAATGGCGCGCTGGACGAGGAGAAGACCTATGAAATGCTGACCTCCGAGCTGGCTGACCACGAGTACGCCGTTATCCCCGGCTTCTACGGCGTGATGCCCAACGGCACCGTCAAGACCTTTTCCCGCGGTGGCTCGGACATCACGGGCTCCATCGTGGCTCGCGCCGCCAAGGCGGATTTGTACGAGAACTGGACCGACGTATCGGGCTTCCTGATGACCGATCCCCGTCTGGTCAATAATCCTTGCACCATCAATGAAATTACCTACCGTGAGCTGCGCGAGCTGTCCTACATGGGCGCGACCGTTCTCCACGAGGACGCCGTATTCCCCGTGCGTTCGGCAGGTATTCCCATCAATATCCGCAACACCAACCGTCCCCAGGATGCGGGCACCATGATCGTGGCGCACACCACGGGCTACGACAGCGAGCACGTCATTACGGGTATCGCAGGCAAGAAGGGCTTCTCGGTTCTCACCATTGAGAAGGATATGATGAACTCCGAGCTGGGCTTTGGCCGCAAGGTGCTGGAGGTACTGGAGGATCACGAGGTTAGCTTTGAGCATCTGCCCTCGGGTATCGACACCATGAGCGTGGTCATATCCAGCGCGACTCTGGAGGGCCGTCGCGACCGTCTGATGCAGGCCGTGGCCCGCGCCGTCCGTCCCGACAGCGTGTTCATCGAGGATGAGCTGGCGCTGGTTGCCGTGGTTGGCCGCGGTATGGTCAAGGCCAAGGGTACGGCGGCTCGCGTGTGCGACGCGCTTGCCCGCGCCGACATCAACATCCGTATGATCGATCAGGGCTCGTCCGAGCTGAACATCATCGTGGGTGTGGACGACAGCGAGTACGAGGATGCCATCAAGGCCATCTATGCTGAGTTTGTGAAGGCGTGAATTGAATAAAAAAGGCGGGGGAAACTTCTTAAAAGAAGTTTCCCCCGCCCCCCTTTCAAGAATTAAAAAAAGATCTGTGCAAGAGAATGCTCATATAAAAATCTCGCAAACGCTATGCGTTTGCGAGATTTTTATACTTAAATTGTGGCTTCCACGTGTGAGTCGTAGTACTTTTCTTGAAAGCGGATCGCCTCGGTCATCTCGGCGACCGTGGGGTTCATGCCCTCGGGTGCCATGATGAGCTTGTCCTCTACGTCGTCGGCGCGGTAGACGATGCCCACGATGCGCCCGCGATAGGACGTAACGGGCTCGCTGACACCGAGGAGGTAAACGTCCAGCTCCTCGCCGTCACCCCCAAGCACACCGGGGATATAGCCGTAGTTGATGGGGTAGAGCAGGGTTTTCTCACCCTTGCGGTGGACGTAGCCGATGGGTCGGTCGATCTCAATGTCCACGGTCTGCCCAAGGTAGGGACGCAGATCGGGGCGGGGAAATATCTGTTCGGACATGGGTTCTCCTTAACCGCCGCGTCGGTTGAGCAGTGCGTGCTTGATGTCCCAGAGCTTCTGGGAGAGGTCGACGTAGTAGTTGTGGGGGTTGGTGAAGCGGCGAACCTCCTCCCACATGCCCTCACGCTCCTCCTGGCAGTGGCGGCGGATCTCCTCCAGCGAGGGCAGATCGTACACCAGCTCGCCGTTCTTGAAGATGGGGACGAGCAGCTCGGTAGCCGTGAAGTTGGTCAACGTCTTGCGCTTCCATGTGTTTTGGGGATCGAAAATTTCAAGGGGCTTGGTATCGTCGATCACTTCGTCGTGGAGGCAGATGAGGTCGGCCTCAGCCTTGCCCGTATCGCGACCTCGCAGACGGTAGACCTTCTTGAAGTGGGGCGTGGTGATCTTGCCCACGTTCTCCGAGATCTTGATCTTGGGCTGGATGGTGCCGTCCTCGCGCTCAATGGCGCATAGCTTGTAAACGCCGCCGAATACAGGATCGCTCTTGGCGGTGATCAGACGCTCGCCCACGCCGAAGGCATCCACCTCGGTGCCCTGACGGATGAGCTCGCGGATGATGTACTCGTCCAGCGAGTTGGAGACCACGATCTTGCAGTCGTACCAGCCTGCCTCGTCCAGCATGCGGCGGATCTTCTTAGTCAGGTAAGCGATGTCGCCCGAGTCGATGCGGACGGCGCACTTCGTGATGCCCTGAGGCTTGAGGATCTCGTCAAAGGCACGAATGGCGTTGGGCAGACCCGACTCCAGCACGTTGTAGGTGTCGATGAGCAGGGTAGAGTTGTGGGGGTAGATGGTGCAGTAATTTCGGAAGGCGGTCAGCTCGTCGTCGAACATCTGCACCCAGGAGTGCGCCATAGTACCCGACGCGGGCACGCCGTACAGCTCGTCGGATATGGTGCAGGCGGTGTTGTTCACGCCTCCGATGTAGGCGGCGCGTGCGCCCAGCATGGCGGCGTCGGCGCCCTGCGCGCGGCGGGAACCGAACTCGCTGACGGCGCGACCCTTGGCGGCGCGGGTCAGGCGGGACGCCTTGGTGGCGATGAGGGATTCGTGGTTGATGACCATGAGCACGTAGGTCTCGATGAACTGCGCCTGAATGGCGGGG
Organism: uncultured Clostridia bacterium; assembly: GCA_904502015.1. GTDB lineage: Bacteria > Bacillota > Clostridia > Oscillospirales > CAG-272 > CAMEON01. The sequence goes on from CAJGEA010000058.1 coordinate 5,160, forward strand.
GCGCGCACGATCATGAGAGGCTCACCGGGGAACACGTAGGTTCCCTCGGGCACAGCCCAGATGTCACCGGTAAAGCGGAAATTGCGGAGGTAGTCCAGAAACGCCTCGTCAAAGAGCTTCTTGGAGCGCAGGTAGGTGATGTCGTCCTCGTCGAAGTGGAGGGCTTGGATGTACTCCACGATCTGCTCAAGACCTGCTACCACGGCGTAGCCGCCGTTGTCGGGATTGCTGCGGTAGAACACGTCGAAATACACGATGCGGTCGGTAAGACCGGTCTTGAAGTAGCCGTTCGCCATAGTCAGCTCGTAGAAATCGCAGAGCATGGTCAAATTGCGGGAAATGTCCTTCATAATGCTGTCCCTTTCTCGTCCTTTTTGAAGAACGCCGTCGATTCGCGGCGATGTATATAATTGATTCTATTATACCCCCTTTGCGTGGCATTGTCAAGCAAAAGGGGGGATTTTTTCGATTCATTTCCCCTTTTTGGGGAAGGGAAGCGGCAAGGGGGCTGAAAAACAGGAAAATCCATGCTCCGTTCACGGTGAATTCACAATAACGGGCTATAATAACGGCATGGAGTTAACTGATTTTTGAAGGAGGTGAGACCGTGAAGGTGCTTCGTCGCCTGTTCTCCCGCGTGGTGCTGGTATCGCTGGCGATCGCCATTCAGCTTGCGTGGCTGTTTTACGTGATGTTCTATCTCAGCGCGTACTACCTGCCCATTGCGTTTGGGCTGAATATGATCAGCCTTATCGCCGTGGTATGGATCATCAACCGCCCCGGCAATCCGCAGGTGCAGCTCGCGTGGATCGTGCCCATCATGGCCTTCCCGCTGTTCGGCGGTATCATTTTCTTCATCTCGGGCGGCAAGGGCCCCAAGCGCAAGCTTCGCCGTGCGCTGGAGAAGAGCGCGGCCATCACCCACCCGTATCTGCGCAGCGAGCTGTCGGTCTCCCACGCGCCGCCCCGCGCCGAGGATCGCTATATTTGGGGGCAGTGCCACTATCTGGAGTCACAGGGCTTCCCCGTGTACGATAACACCGCCACCGAGTACTACGCCGATTGCCGCGAAGGCTGGGAACGCCTGCTGGGCGATTTGGAGCGCGCCGAACGGTTCATTTTCATGGAGTATTTCATCATTCGCCCCGGCGTGATGTGGGATGCCGTTCTGGACGTTCTGCGCCGCAAGGCGGCACATGGCGTGGAGGTGCGCCTGATCTACGACGACGTGGGTAGCATCGGCGGTGTGCCGCGCAAATACCCGCGTGAGCTGGAGGCAATGGGTATCCAATGCGTGGCGTTCAACCCCTACCGTCCCATCTACGCCGTGGTGATGAATCACCGCGACCACCGCAAGATCACGGTCATTGACGGCAACGTGGGCTACACGGGCGGTGCGAATTTCGCTGACGAGTATATTGGCGAGGTTGAGCGCTTCGGCACGTGGAAGGACAACGTCCTGCGGCTGGAGGGCGAGGGCGTGCGGACGCTGTCGGTGCTGTTTCTCCAGATGTGGAACGCCGTTCGTCCCACCGATACGGCCGAGGGGATCGCCTCGTTCATGCCTGACCCAGCGCGCAGTGCCATGATCGGGTGTGACGGCTGGGTTCAGCCCTACGCCGATTCCCCCGTGGACAGTGAAATCGTGGCCGAGAACGTCTACCTCAACATCATCAACCAGACCACCGATTACCTCTATATCTTTTCCCCTTATCTCGTCATTGACTACGAGATGAGCCGTGCGCTCACACTCGCCGCCGCCCGCGGCGTGGACGTGAGGTTGGTGCTCCCCTCGATCCCCGACAAAAAGACGGTGTACCACCTGACCAAATCCTATTTCCCCGAATTGATCGAGCACGGGGTCAAGGTGTATCGGTATATGCCGGGTTTCGTGCATTCCAAGTGCTTCGTGTCGGATGATCGGCTGGCGGTTGTGGGGACGGTCAATCTGGATTACCGCTCGCTGACTCTGCATTTTGAGAATGCCTGCCTGTTCGTGGATCACCCCGTGGTGCGGCAGGTCAAGGCGGATTTTGAGTCTACCTTCCCCGATTGCGAGCGGGTCACCGTCAAGCAGCGGCGGTTCAATATGCTCTACGAGCTGTATCTGGGGCTTTTGCGGCTGTTTGCGCCGCTGATGTAATTTTTTCGATCAGCGGTTTTGCATTGCGTCAACCCTCTCCGTCACGCCCATCGGCGTGACACCTCCCCCCACAGGGGGAGGCTGATCAAGGATCGCCCTGTGGGAGAGCTCCCGCGAAGCGGGTGAGAGGGTTCTGCTTGGCTATACCATGAAAAGCACGGAATTCCACGCGGAATTCCGTGCTTTTCTCGTTATTTGACCAATAATTCGGCACTAAGCACCGCCTCCCGCACTTCGCCGTACATATACAGCGAGCCGAGGCAGAGGAGGGCTTTGCCGTTCTCAAGGGCGGCCTCCATAGCGGCGCGGACACCCTCTGCTACCGTGTTATGCCCCGTCGCGGGCACGCCTGATTCCTCAAAAAGGGTGGCGTAGCGCATGGGGTCAAGGGCGCGGTCGTTGGCGGGGCGCACCGTGAATACCCGCTCCGCCACCTCGCTCATGCGGGCGATCATGCGGGCGTAGTCCTTGTCGGCCATCACGCCCGTGACGAGATAGATGCGCTCGTCGCCGAAATAGCGTTTGACGCTGGCAATGGCCGCGTCAATGCCCTCAGGATTGTGTCCGCCGTCGGCGATGACGAGGGGATGCTCACAGAGAATTTCAAACCGTGCAGGCCAGCGTACCGAGGCTAGTCCTTCGCGGATCGCGCCGTCGGAAATCTCCATGCCCGCCGTGCGAAGCACCTCGATCAAGGTCAGCACCGTGGCGGCGTTGTGGGGCTGGTACAGACCTGCGAGGGAAATGTGCAGATCCTTGTGCGCACCAAAGTCAAAATCCGCGCCGAACAGATCGCATCGAACCCGTGCCAGCTTCGCGTGGTCGGTCTCCACGTAGGGCGCGCCCATCTCGTCCGCTTTGGCGCGGATGACGGTGGCGCAGACGGCGGGATCCACGGTGTGCAGAGTGGAGCCTGAGTCCTCGCCGATGGGGGCGTGCATGCCGCCGAAGATTACGGGCACACCTTGCTTGATGATTCCTGCTTTTTCGGCGGCGATGGCCTCGGGGGTGTCTCCGAGGAACGCGGTGTGATCCAGCGCAATGCCCGTGATGACCGAGGCGATCACGGTCTTAGAGTCAATGATATTGGTAGAGTCCAGCCGTCCGCCCATACCCACCTCCAGCACCACAATATCACACCTGCGGCGGGCGAACCACTCCAGCGCAATGGCGGTGATCAGCTCAAACTCGGTGGGGGGATCGGTCATGGCATCGGCGTGGGGCTTGACAAAGGCGGTCACCTCGGCCAGCTCATTGTCGGGGATGTCCTGCCCGTCCACCCGCATCCGCTCGTTGAAGCGGAGGACGTAGGGCGAGGTGTAGAGGCCCACGCGGTAGCCTGCCGCCGTGAGAATGGAGGCGGTCATGGCCGAGGTCGAGCCCTTGCCGTTGGTGCCCGCGACGTGGATAAAGCGCAGGCGATCCTGCGGGCGGCCGATGCGGTCGGTCAGCTCTTGGGTGCGCGACAGCCCCGGGCGGCTGCCCATCCAGGTGACCGAGTGGATGTAGTCGAGAGCTTTTTGATAATTCATGGCAAATTCCTTTATAGCTATAGCCCTTTCATTGGATGCTTACAGTCGCTCAAACAAGCGGCGAAAGCTTTTTTGTTTCCATAGGATGCAGAGCAGGGAAATCTCCAAGGGCGCGATGATCATGTATAGGGGGATGCGAACCAGCACCGCCCACCCGTAGAATTGGAAAAGGCCGATGGGTTTGATGATCATGGAACCGATCAGATGCGCCGCTGACGCTGACAGAATGATCTGCTTCGTCCCGCGGGTGCGGACGGCGTATTTGGCCATCAGCCCCGATACGATACCCACGGCGCAGGCACCAAGGGTCACAATGAGGTTGGGCGGGTAGATCTGTCCCGACAGCAGGTAGCTGGTCAGGTCGGAAACCACTCCGACGAGGCCACCGGTCAGAGGCCCCAAAAAGATGCCCGCCAGAATGATGGGCAGATTCTCAAAGGTGATGCGGAAAAGTCCTCCGCCGAAATTGAGAAAGTTCTTGCAGAGAATACCGATGACCACGCTCATGGCGGCCATCATGGCTCCGAGAACCAGACGCTTGAGGACGGCGGCACCCGTGTTTGCACGGCGTCGATTGGATGAATGCACGGAATTTGACATAAAAAACCTCCTTCCCCGACTGCATAGGCGTAGGGAAGGAGGCAGGGCGCCCGTGGGCGCGTGCGACCTTGTGCCGTACGAAGCGGGATGCAAAGCACGAACCGCAGAACTCACGTCTTTCGTGAGAACTTTCGTCCGACCGGCAACTCCCCGTCCCGTCGGCACTTGACGAACGCGCTTTTACTCTTCAAATTTTGTGCGGTGGCGGTTTGCCCGCGGGACGATCGCCACTACCCCTTATTATACCCCACTTTTGGTTCGCTGTCAAGCACCGCAGAACATAAATTCATATTTTTCAAATTTGGATTTGTGCCTGCGGCACAGCTTTGGCTCGGGGTAGGTTGTCACGCGCCTACCATATCCCCCGATGAGACTCCCTACGGGTGTGTTTTAAATTTGGATTTATCGAACGGTTTATAACAACCCATGGTAGGGGCGCACTGTGTGCGCCCGCGGGCGTTCAAAGAACGCCCCTACACCCTTAAACCAAAGAATATCTATACCCGA
>CAJGEA010000059.1 GCA_904502015.1 uncultured Clostridia bacterium
CAGGGGGCTTCGCCCCCTGCACCCCCCTCGTGCCAGTGATCACACAAATTCAAACAGTTCGATAAACCCCAATTTGAAGAACTCCATCGCAATCGGACGAGGGAGGGGGGGACAGGTCGGTTGCCGGAATTCGTAAAAATAAAAATTCCCCGCGCACAAAATCCCGCGCGATCCCTCTTGCAATCGCGGCGTATTTGTGGTATACTAATAGGAAACATTGAGAGGATCTCCCGCGAGGGAGTATTTCGGATAGAAGGAAAGGAGGCGCGTCGGATGCATAAGGCAATCTGCCGCACCGCCGCTGTACTGGCGGCACTCGCGCTGACGGTAGGCGCGACTGCGATGACGGGATGCGCCGCAAGGAACAAGGAAACGAATGACGCAGAGGCGGTTACCCGTGAGCCCGTCACTCTGCCTGACCTGACCGACGAGCGCGAGCCAACCTCGCTTGACCCGTACGCAACACGGCTGGAGGAGGCGTTTGCCACCACCCCCGCAACACCCGCGTCTGATCTGACCTACACCGCCGAGGGCGGCACAGTCACGGTCACGGGTTATACGGGCAACGAGGTCGTTGTGGTGATCCCCGACACGCTGGACGGTCTGTCCGTTACGGCGATTGGCGAGGGCGCGTTTACGGGTATGAACAATCTCCGTGCCGTATCCCTGCCAGATAGCGTGACCTCCGTGGGCTTCGGCGCGTTCGCCGGATGCACGGCCATGACCACCCTGCGTACCCCCGTGTGCATGGTGGATGCCGAACGCAACTATTTCGGCGCGCTGTTCGGAGCGACGGCCTATGCCGCCAACGGCTCGGCTGTGCCGCGCGGACTTACCACCCTGATCCTCACGGGTGGCGACGAGATCCCCGACTATGCCTTCTACGGATGCCGCTCGCTTGTGGCGGTGGCCCTGCCCGATAGCGTTACGAGCATTGGCGATTTCGGATTCTACGGCTGTGAAACGCTGACCTATCTCGATATGGGTGACGCGCCGCTGACCGCCGTTGGATCGTGGGCATTTACCAATAACAAGGCACTCCTGCAGCTCTGCCTGCCCGCTACCGTTGAAAGCATGGGCTTTGCCATGCTGGAGGGATGCGGTGCGCTGGAGACGCTGACCGTTCCCTTTGCGGGCGGTGGCAAGACCGAGAACCGCTATCTTGGATACCTGTTCGGAGCGTCGGCTCACACCTTCACCGAGGGGTATCTGCCCGCCTCCCTGATGCGCGTCACCGTGGCGGAGGGCTGTACCGAGATCCCCGATAACGCCTTCTTTGAGTGCTCGTCGGTGCGTGAGATCGTCCTGCCCGAGGGAGTGACCTCTATTGGCCGCCGCGCCTTCTACGGCTGTGAGCGTCTGACCTCTGTGATCCTGCCCGACAGCGTGACCGCCATCGGCGACGATGCCTACCACGGGTGCATCCGCATGACCTCGTTCGAGGGCGGCGCGGGACTGGCGACCATTGGTATCCAAGCCTTTATGGATTGCGTGTCCCTCGCCTCGGTCAGCTTGCCCGACGGCGTGACTCACCTGCCCAACGCCTGCTTCTGGGGGTGCGCGTCGCTGGAAGCTCTGACCGCCGAGGGCGTGACCTCGCGCGGCGAGCAGGTCTTCCGCGGATGCGACAAGATGATCCTTGAAGCCGATACCGAAACAACAACGAATTGAAAAACTACTGATACAGTAAGGAGAAATAACCATGGCTGATTACAAGATCGAAACCCTGAGCGTGCAGGGAGGCTACACTCCCGAGAACGGCGAGCCCCGCACCCTGCCCATCTACCAAAGCACGACCTACAAGTATGACAGCGCCGACCACCTCGGCGACCTGTTCGACCTCAAGGCAGGCGGACATATGTACTCCCGTATCTCCAACCCCACCCTTGAGTGCGTGGAAAAGAAGATCTCCGACATGGAGGGCGGCGTGGGCGCTATGCTGGTGTCCTCGGGTCAGGCGGCGAATCTGACCGCCGTGCTGAACATCGCCTCGGCAGGGCAGAACATCGTGGCCATGGCGTCCATCTACGGCGGCACGGTCAACCTCTTTGCCGTGACCCTCAAGAAGATGGGCATCGAGACTCGCTTCGTCACCCCCGATATGACCGACGAGGAGATTGAGGCGCACATCGACGAGAACACCCGTCTGTTCTTCGGTGAGACCGTCGCCAATCCCGCGCTGGTGGTGTTCGATATCGAGCGCTACGCCGCGCTGGCTCACAAGCATCAGATGCCCCTCGTGGTGGACAACACCTTTGCTACCCCCGTTCTGTGCCGTCCCTTTGAGTACGGCTGTGACATTGTGACCCACTCCACCACCAAGTACATGGACGGCCACGCCACCGTGGTTGGCGGCTGTATCGTGGACAGCGGTAAGTTCGACTGGTCGATCGGCGGCCGTTACCCCGAGCTGACCACCCCCGACGAGTCCTATCACGGCGTGGTCTATACCGAGAGCTTCGGCCCTGCTGCCTTTATTACAAAAGCGCGCGTCCAAATGCTCCGCGACATGGGTAACACCATGTCTCCCATGGCGGCGTTCCTGCTCAATCTGGGTCTGGAGACTCTGCCCCTGCGTATGGAGCGCCATTGCTCGAACGCGCTGGCAGTTGCCAAGTTCCTGGAGTCCCACGAGTGCGTGGATTGGGTGGATTACCCCCTTCTGGAGTCCAACTCCCAGTACGAGCTCGCCAAGAAGTATCTGCCCAAGGGCGCTTGCGGCGTCATCTCGGTCGGCATCAAGGGCGGCAGAGCCGCTGCCACCAAGTTCCTCGATAACCTCAAGCTCTTCAATATCGTGGTTCACGTGGCGGATGCCCGCTCCTGCGCGCTTCACCCCGCCTCCACCACCCATCGCCAGCTCACCGACGAGCTGCTCACCGCCTGCGGCGTCCGTCCCGAGCAGGTGCGCCTCTCGGTCGGTATCGAGCACATCGACGATATCCTCGCCGACCTCGACAACGCTTTGAGAGCGTAAGTACGGATTTATGCGGGGGAAACTTCTTTCGAGAAGTTTCCCCCACACCCCCTTCAAGAACTTCAAAAATAATTTTTTGAGGATTTTTGGGATTCTTAAACCCTTTTTGCAAAAAGGGTTTAAGCGGGGTGCAGGGGCAGCGCCCCTGCGAATAACGCCTACTACAAAAGACAAGGAGTGATTCCATGCCGATTAAGATTCCGAATTTGTTGCCTGCGACGGATACGTTGCTCAACGAAAATATTTTCGTGATGACCGAGACCCGCGCCATCACGCAGGACATTCGTCCTCTGCACATTTTGATGCTCAATCTGATGCCGAAGAAGATCGAGACCGAGACCCAGATCGCGCGACTCATCGGCAACACCCCTCTGCAGGTGGAGCTTGAGCTGCTCCAGACCGCCACCCACAAGTCGGGTCACACCTCGGCCGAGCATATGCTGGCATTCTACAAGACCTTTGACGACGTGCGGGACAACCGCTACGACGGCATGATCATCACGGGCGCGCCTGTGGAGCAGATGCCCTTTGAGGAGGTCGATTACTGGCCCGAGCTTTGTGAGATCATGGAGTGGAGCAAGACCCACGTTACCAGCACCCTGCACATTTGTTGGGGCGCGCAGGCGGGCCTTTACTACCACTACGGCATCCCGAAATATCCTTTGGATCAAAAGCTTTTTGGTGTGTACGAGCACACGCTGGACTACAAGCGCTCCATGCTGTTCCGCGGCTACGACGACGTGTTCAACGTGCCCCATTCCCGCCACACCACCACGCGCCGTGAGGACATCGAGGCCGTTCCCGAGATCAAGATCCTCGCCAGCTCCCCCGAGGCGGGTGTGTTCTGTGCCATGACCGATCGCGGACGTCAGGTGTTCGTGATGGGACACTCGGAGTACGACGCCGACACGTTGGGCAACGAGTACCGCCGCGATTTGGCAGCCAACCTGCCCATCCAGCCCCCCGCGCACTATTTCCCCGATGACGATCCCTCCCGCGCTCCCATCGTCAATTGGCGCTCCTGCGCGAACCTGTTTTACTCCAACTGGCTCAACTACTACGTCTACCAGACCACGCCCTACGACGTGAAGGACATCCAGTAAAGCCATATTGACAGAAAGAAAGGAAACGATACCATGAACAAGCGCGTTATGAACCTTGTGAATTTCGTTCGCGGCTGTGAGCCGAGATGCGAAACCGATCTCTATACCCCCGTGGCCGAGGAGATTCGACTGGATAAGGAATTCGGTATGCCCCATACCTTCCTCTTGCAGTACGATGCCCTCATCCGCCCCGATTTCCGCGAGCTGTTTTTGCGGGAGGCCGACGAGAATATGGAGCTGGGACTTTGGTTTGAAATGAACCGCCCCTTGACCGAGTCGGTCGGTATCGAGTGGCGCGGCCGTCCCGGCTACGATTGGGACTGGTACGTCAATCCCGGATTTTTGCCTGCCTATACCCCCGCCCAGCGCGAGGCCATGATCGACGAGGCGTTCCGCCTGTTCCACGAGATCTTCGGATACTATCCCAAGGTTGCGGGCTCTTGGCTGCTGGATGCCCATTCCATCGCGTACATGAGCGACAAGTACGACATGAAGGCGTTCTGCGTCTGCCGTGAGCAGCTCGCCGTGGATGCCTATACCCTCTGGGGCGGCTATTACAGCGGCGGCTACTATCCCTCCCGCAACAACATGATCTGCCCCGCGCAGACTGAGGAAAACACCATCAAGACTCCCGTGTACCGTATGCTGGGCATTGATCCCCTTTACGGTATTGATATCGGCAAGTACGCGGGCGGCCGCCTGTGGGGCTGTCCTACCATGGAGCCTGTTTGGGGCCCCGGTGCCAACGCCGACACGATGGAGCATTTCTTCAAGTATTACTATGAGAATCCCTGCCTCGCGCAGGCGCACGCCACCACGGGCCAGGAGAACAGCTTTGGCTGGCCGAGCATCGGCCCCGGCTACCGTATGCAGCTTGAAAAGCTGGCGAAGCTGATCGCTGACGGTAAGGTTGTGGTTGAAAAGCTGGGCGATACGGGTGCCGCTATGCAGGCGGCGACCGCTATCACCCCCGCCTGCGCGCTGGTTGCGCTGGAGGACTGGGCGCATGATGCCGACGATGCGGAACACAAGTGCCGTTCGGTCTGGTATAGCTGTAAGAACTACCGCGCCAACCTCTTCTCCTGCGGCAAGAAGCTCTTTTTCCGCGACCTGCAGAAGTACGACGACCGCTACGTCGAGCGGTATCTGGAAACGCCCTGCCTTGCGTGGGACGCAACCTACGATAACCTCCCCGTGATGGACAACCTCACATGGAGCGCCGACGGCGTGGAGGCTATGCTGGCTTTTGACGGCGAGCTGTGCGACCTTGCCGCCAACGAAAAGGGCGAGGCATTGGAGGCTACGGCAACCTTCGCCGACGGACACAGCGTGACCGTTCGCTTTGCCGAGGGTGGTATCACTGTGACGGGCTGTGAGGCACTCCACTACATCGTAGGTATACCCAAGCCCACCGTGACGGCTGAGGGCAACGTCCTTTCTTACGTCCACAACGATTACGCCTACCGCGTGCCCACAAGCGGTCTTGTCAAGACCGATTCGGGCTACGACGTCGTGGCGGCCAACGGCGCGATCACTGTGGATATGACCGACAGATGATCTTTTGACAAATAGCAACGGCACCCCCGACAAATTGGACTTGTCGGGGGTGCCGTTATTTGTAATGATAAGAGTTTTTGAGATTCTTAAGAACTTTTTGCAAAAAGTTCTTAAGCGGGGTGCAGGGGCAGCGCCCTTGCGGGGATCACTCCTTGGACGCGACGATGACCGAGGCTCCGGCGGGGATGCCGTAGCTGTTGCAGAGGTTGATCTCGTTGCCGAAGAAGTTGGTGGTCACGGCGTTGTAGGCAATGCCCACGAACATGGTGCGCGAGGAGGTAATGGTGATCTGGTTGGGCGCGGTGATCTTGGCGGTCAGGTGTTTTTCGGTAGAAATATTGTGCGCGTATTCATAGGCGCGGCGCATGACGACAAATCCGCGTACCGTGTCCGAGCCGTCCGCGGTGCGGAGTCCCTCGCCCACGTGATCGTAGGTCAGAACGGCGGTCTTGCCATCCTCCGAGAGCTCAATAGAGGTCAAAACGGGGCCCGATGCTTCGGGAATGGTCTTGCCCGCCAGCCCCAGAACGCCTGCGGCCAGTTCGGCGGTGCGCACGGCCTGCTCGTACTTGCAGTTGGGGTGCAGATTGTTATAGAAGGTATCGTCGGCCCACAGATCCGAGGATACCGTCATATAACTGTTGGGAAGATCGCGCAGGATGCGGCCCAGCATGGTGCGGATGTAACCCACGTCCATGTAGTGCCAGTCGCCCGTGTAATTGGCGGGACGGTTATAGATGGTGGGGAATTCGATGATATAGACAGGGAAATCGCGGTTGACGAGATTGTGGGTGGAGCGCATATGGTTCATGAGCGCGGTGAGCTTGACGGGGAATTCGGTGGCGTTGGGGTTCTGGAGGTCGCTCTCGCCCTGATACCAAATCACACCCGCGAGAGCGGTGCGCTCGAAGGGATTCATATAGTGGTTATACATGTAGCGGGCGGCGTCGCCGTTGACACCCGTGGTGGTGTAGTAGCCCTTTTGCTGGTTGTAGGTGTCCGATCCTGTCGCTTCGGCGGCCTCGTTGCTCATGAAAGCACCGATGGGCTGTCCGTTACCGTCGATCTCGATCACACCCACGGGGATCTGCCCGTCGGTCAGCTCGGTCATGTGGTAGGCAAAGTAGAAGCCGATGGCGGTAAAGGGCCAGATCTTGCCCTGCGTGAGCTTTTCCCACTTCTCGTTGTAGACCACGTCCTCACACTCCTCGGCGGTGCCGCGCTGGGGGAATCCGATGGTCTGGGAAAGGGAATTGTAGAAGAGGCGGATGGGGGCATTCAGATCCAGCGTGCCGTAGCCGCCCTGCTTGTCGTTGTTGCAGTAGCTCATGTGGTTGCCCACGCTGTACGCTACGTTTGACTGGCCGATGACCATGTAGACGTCACCCACCAGCACGTCGGTGAACTCCACCGTTTTGGTGTCGGTGTAGATTTTCAGGGAATGACCCATCTCGGCGGAAGCGGTCAGGCGCGCGCCAAAGGTCAGCTCCCACGCGCCGTCCTCAATGATGGCCTCGGCGGTCATGCCCTTGAAGGAGCCCGATACTTTTTTGCCGTTCTCGGCGGGATCGGCCCAGCCCCAGACGCGGATGTACTCGCCGCGCTGGACTACCATGTTGCTCGAAAAGGTCTTGGACACCGTAAAGCCGGCGGCGTAGGGTGCGTCCAGCACCTCGCCCTCCCAGACGTCGGTGAAGGGATCCTCGGTGGTTTCTTCGGGTAGAGTGTCGCTCGTCGTTTCGGACTCACTCTCCCCCGTGGTGCTGCCGGGTTCGGTGGCGGGATCGGTCACTGCCTCGGTAGCGGGATCGGTGGTGGGCAGAGTATCCTGCGGATCCTTTCCCTTGTCGCAGGCAACGAATGCCAGCAGGCAGAGGAGCAGGAGGGCGGGGATGAGTAGGCGGAAAAGGGATGGTTTCATGATGGGTCTCCTTTAATAAAATTCGGAACGGGTGGAAAATTTGTATTGCAGGACAAGCTTTTTTCTTGTTAAAGTTTTTTGGAATCCAAAACCTTTTTTTCAAAAAAGGTTTTGGCGGGGTGCGGGGCAGAGCCCTGCAATATATCATCCCAACCGATACCCCTGTCCGCGGACGGTGTGGATGAGACGGATGCCGAGGGGCTTTTCCAGCTTGCGGCGCAGGCGGCAGACGTAGACGTCCACGCTGTTACCGCCGCCCGTTAGAGGGGCGAGGGTGTCGCGTGGGACGAGCTCGCCGCGGTGGGCGAGCAGACAGGCGAGAATGGCGGATTCGGTGGCGGTCAAGGGGACGCTGTGGCCCTGTACCGTGGCGATTCCATCAGTTTGGGTGACGGAAAGCGCCCCTTGCCGATCGCGGTTCTCGTTTCGGACGGCGGGGGAGAGGGGCAGGGGACGGCTCCCCTCGGGATCCAGAGAGAGCAGGGCGCGTACCGCGCCGTCAAAATCCGTGATGGGAAAAGGACGCCGCAAAAACAGAGAGGCGTATCCTGCGTCGGTGGGCGGCAGACGGTGTGTACCGTCGCGCGCGAAGGCCAGGATCGGGCAGGGGGCGTTGTGGGCAAGCCAAGACCGCGCCGCCTCGGAGCAGATGTTGCCGTCAATAACGAGCAGGCTGTATTCGCTTGCATCCATAAGGACGGAAAGGCCGTCGGTGTCAGGACTTGAGAGAATTTCGGGCGCGTCGAACGGGGTGGCAGATACCCCGAGATAGCTAAGCTCGGTCAAAAGAAACCGCGAAAAGCGGGCGTCGCCGCAGAGGATGAGAGCGGTGTGCTTCATGACTCACCCTCAGGCAGGGAAGCCACAAGCTCGCCGACCACCGAAACCAGCTCGGCGTAGTCCCGCGCCAGCATCAGCCGCCCCCGCGCCGCTGCCGCGCCTTCCAGCCCACGGCAGTACCACGCCAGGTGCTTCTTCGCCTCGGCCACCCCTACGCGCTCCCCCTTTTCATCGATCATCTCGCGCACCTGCGCGAGGGCGACCTCAAACCGCTCGGCGGGGGCGGGGCGGCGGTAGTCGCGCCCGTCCAGGGCGGCGCAGATCTCTGAGAAAATCCAAGGGTTCCCCATCGCGCCACGGGCGATCATCACGCCGTCGCAGCCCGTTTCCTCCATCATGGAGAGCGCGTCGGCGGCAGAGTAAATGTCGCCGTTGCCCAGCACGGGGATGCTCACCGCCGCTTTGACGCGGGCGATCACCGAACGCTCTACACCCGGCTCGTACATCTGCTCGCGGGTGCGGGCGTGGACGCAGAGCATGGCGGCTCCCGCGTCCTCACAAATTTTGGCGATTTCGGGGGCGTTGATGGAGTCCTTGTCCCAGCCCGCGCGGATCTTGACGGTCACGGGGATGCGCACGGCGTCCGAAACGGCGCGCACGATGCGCCCCACCAGGGCGGGATCGCGGAGCAGGGCGCTGCCCTCGCCGTTGGCCGTGATCTTGCGGACGGGACAGCCCATGTTGATGTCAATGGAGGCGGGGGGCACCTCACCCACGCAGCCGAGGTAGTCGTTCGCCTCCAGCATGCGCGCCGCCTCTGCCATGAAGTCGGGCTCACTGCCGAAGAGCTGGACGGCCATGGGAAGCTCGTCCGCCATGACCGAGGCGAGAGCACCCGAGACCGAGCGTACCTTGCCGCCCTTGGCCTTTTGCTCGTAGCAGAGCGCCTTGGCGGATACCATTTCGCTGACCGTGAAATCCGCGCCGAGACGGCGGCATACCCGTCGGAAGGCTCGGTCGCTGACCCCGGCCAGGGGGGCGAGGGCCAGACCGTGGGGCAGGATCACGGGGCTTGTATCTCCGAATCGAACTGTACTCATGCGACCTCCGTTTGCGATGCGCCCCGACGGGCGCACGTTGTTTCTGCCCTTGATTTTACCATAGCGGACGGTGTTTGTCAATCGCTTTGGGGAGAAAAGCATGGCCGTGAATTTGGGCTTTGGAAAAATGGATAGCCTTGTAACGATTCATTTGTACGTCAAATTGGGGTTTATCTGGGAGAACGCCGGGGGAACTTCTTGCAAGAAGTTCCCCCGAACCCCCTCAAGAACCTTCAAAAAATATATTTAAAAGAGCGTTTTGAAATATATGTTTTTTAAGGTTTTGGGGAGTCCAGAA
>CAJGEA010000060.1 GCA_904502015.1 uncultured Clostridia bacterium
AAACCCCCATTTGAAGATTTCCAATCCATCGGGGAAAACCTTATGGGGAGCGGTGAGTTTTGCCGACAGGCAAAACGCGGTTGAACTCGGCCACGCCGAGTTCGCGCACCGCAGGTGCCCGATAAACCCCAATTTACGATGCAACCGAAAGTTTACATATTGAAACGCCGAATTGGTGGTACGTCTTCACCCGCTGTGCTATAATAATGGCAACGCGGCGTTAGAAAGCATAAAGGAGAAAGAAATTATGACGTTTGGTGATAAGCTGTCAAGGCTGAGAAAAGAGTACAACTACACGCAAGAGCAGTTGGCCGATATCCTTGGTGTATCCCGTCAATCGATCAGCAAATGGGAGTCGGATACTTCCTATCCCGAAACGGACAAGCTGATAGAGCTTGGAAACCTGTTTGATTGCTCCATGGATTATCTTTTGAAGGAGGAAATCACGGAAAGGTCGGGCATCCCGTCGGCGTCAACCGAGGGGGTGCTTGCTCAGATCGGACGCAAGGTCACAGGCGACCAAAACAAGCGTAAGGTGAAACGGATACTGAAAATTGTCGGTATGGTTCTTGCGGCTGTTTTTACAATTGATATTGTATCCATGATCGTATATTTTCTGGCAGGGGGAATTCCCCATTGAGTCTTCATTTTACATAATGCCCATGCGGAGCGGCGCGCGCGGCGGTCGGATTTTGTCAATGTGCCAAAAAATCAGAAAATGGAAAATTTTTCTCAAAAGAGCTCTTGACAAGCGTTTGTTCGTGTGGTATCATAAGAGCGTTCAAGGAGTTAGCCTTCGCTAACTCGCGAAAATCCGAACCGAAAGGACCCCGCCGAGGAGTAAAACCGTCGGGGCTATAGGAATCATCCATTGACACTCAATCAACTCAAAATCGGTCATAGCGCCACCATCACCGAGGTGGGCGGCGAAGGCCCGCTCCGCCTCCGCCTGCTCGACATGGGGCTCATCCCCCGTACCCGCGTGACGTTGCAAAAGGTCGCGCCTATGGGCGATCCCATTGAGATCCGCGTGCGGGGCTACGAGCTCACCCTGCGTGTGGAGGACGCATGCAACATCCGCATCGAGGCGGACGCAGAAGGGGAGGGGAGCGTATGACGTTTGCATTGGTAGGCAATCAGAATTGCGGTAAGACCACCCTCTTTAACGCCCTGACGGGCGCGAATCAGCACGTCGGCAATTTCCCCGGCGTGACCGTGGATCAGAAGATGGGCGAGGTGCGCGGACAGAAGGGTGCGACCGTGGTGGATCTGCCCGGCATCTACTCCCTGCGCCCCTACACGCAGGAGGAGATTGTTACCCGTGACTTCATTTTGGGTCAAAAGCCCGACGGCATCATCAACATTGTAGATGCGACCAACATTGAGCGCAATCTGTACCTGACCCTCCAGCTCCTCGAGCTGCGCATCCCCATGGTGCTGGCACTCAATATGATGGATGAGGTGCGCGCCAACGGCGGCACCGTAAACGTTCAGAAGTTGTCAAGGGAGCTGGGTATCCCCGTCATTCCCATTTCGGCATCCAAGGGCGAGGGCGTGTCCGAGCTCATCGACCGCGCCGTGGCGGTGGCCAAGGAGCGCCGCACTCCCGCCGTGTTTGACTTCTGTGCGGGGGATTCCCCTGTTCACCGTTGCATCCACGCGGTGGTACATATCATTGAGGACCACGCCCACCGCGCGGAGGTCTCCCCCCGTTTCTGCGCTACCAAGCTCATCGAGGGCGACGAGGCTTTCTTTGACATGCTTAGCTTGAGTGACAACGAAAAGGAACTCATCGAGCATTGCATCATCGAAATGGAGAACGAGACGGGGCTGGATCGCAATGCCGCGCTGGCGGATATGCGCTACGCCTTCATTGAAAAAACGGTAGCCGCCGCTGTGGTCAAGTGCCACGAGAGCCGCGAGCATCGCCGCTCGGTCAAGATCGATAAGGTTCTGACGGGTAAATACACGGGTATTCCCGTCTTTATCGGCATCATGTTCCTCACGTTTTTCCTGACCTTTAACGTCTTTGGTGCCATCCTTTCGGATTTGCTGGAGCTGGGCATCGGATACGTGACCTCGTGGGTGGATGCGGGGCTGACCGCCTACGGCATCAATCCCGTGATCCACAGCCTGCTCATTGACGGCGTGTTCGCGGGCGTTGGCAGTGTGCTGTCCTTTCTGCCTCTCGTCATCGTGCTGTTCTTTTTCCTCTCCATTCTGGAGGATACGGGATATATGGCGCGCGTGGCATTCGTGATGGATCGCCTGCTCCGCAAGATCGGTCTGTCGGGACGAAGTATCGTGCCTATGCTGATCGGCTTTGGCTGTACCGTGCCCGCCGTCATGGCAACCCGCACGGTGTCCTCCGATCGCGACCGCAAAATGACCATCCTGCTCACCCCCTACATGAGCTGCTCGGCGAAGATCCCGATCTACGCCGTGTTCTCTGCGGCGTTCTTCCCCAACCACGCCGCGCTATGCATGATCGCGCTGTATCTGATCGGCATGCTGGTGGGTATCGTGGTGGCGCTGGTCATGAAGTCCACCGCCTTCCGCGGTCAGCCCGTACCCTTCGTCATGGAGCTTCCCAATTACCGCCTGCCCTCGGCAAAGAGCGTGGGGCTTCTCCTCTGGGATAAAGCAAAGGATTTTATCCAGCGTGCGTTTACCATTATTTTTATCGCCACCATTCTCATTTGGTTCCTGCAGTCCTTTGACGCCCACCTGAACGTGGTGGAGGACAGCTCGAGTAGCCTGCTGGCTATGGTGGCACGGTGGATCGCCCCCGTGTTTGCTCCCCTGGGATTTGGGGATTGGCGTGCCGTGACCGCTCTGATCACGGGCTTCTCGGCAAAGGAGGCGGTAGTGTCCACCCTCTCCATCCTGCTGGGCGTGGGCATGGACTCCCTCGGCGGTGCGCTGACGGGCTTCTTCACCCCTCTGTCGGCAGTCAGCTTCCTTCTGTTCACCCTGCTCTATACGCCCTGCGTGGCCGCCGTGGCGACCATTCGCCGTGAGCTTCGCTCGGTATGGGCGACGGTGGGCGTGGTGGTACTGCAATGCGGCATCGCGTGGCTCGTGTCCTTCGCCGTGTTCCAGATCGGAGGGCTGATCCTATGACCGCTCCCGGTGTGAACGCCTGCCTGTACGCCGCCCTCGGCGTGGGGGACATCGTGATCCTCGGCGTGCTCGGTGCGTGCGTGGTGTTGGCCATCGTGTTCTCGGTGCGCCGTCGCCGCCGCGGCGGTGGGTGCTGCGGGTGCAGTGGTTGCGCGAGCCGTGAGTTCTGCGGCAAATGCCGGAGCACCGAACGGAAGGAGACCGATACACGAAACGATTGAAGAATTCCAAATTTGGATTTATCGGGCACCTGCGGTGCGGCTTTGGCTCGGGGACGGGGCTCTTAAAGCCAACCATCTCCACCCGATGGAAAGGTGCATTCAAATTTGGATTTATCGGGGAGGGCAACCTGCCCGAGGCCCCCTCCGGGAGGGGGCTCCCGCGAAGCGGGTGGGGGAGAGTGCGCTACCGAAAAGTCAATGCTGACCAAAGGTTTCGCAGGCTCCCTCCGTCACGCTTCGCGTGCCACCTCCCTCCCGGAGGGAGGCTTCGTTGGGGTATCGCAAACCCACCGATAAACCCCAATTTGAAGAGAACCTACCTCAGAGCGCTGAGTTTTGCCGAAGGCAAAACTCGGTTGAACTCGGCTCTGCCGAGTTCGATAAACCCCAATTTGAAGAAGATCTTTTGATCCACACAAAACCGCCTCGGTGACACATAGTGTTACCGAGGCGGTTGTCATTTAGTGAGTTATGTGTTTCCGTCATTATCCCGTCCGACCAGCGCGAGGTATTCCTCGTAGGTGAGGAGCAGGCGGAGAGCTTCGAGCAGGGCGTTGGCGGTCATGCCTGCGGGGAGTCCCACCGATTGGGCGAGCTCATCCCGCCGCACCGCGCTATTGGCACCGCCCGAAAGGCCGTCACGGAAAAAGTCCACCTTGGAGAGCGGATTTTCCTTGGCGCGGGTGAGTGGATCGGTGGTATCTGATGCGTAGGGCTTGAGCAGGTTGTAGAGCAGGGCATCGTCCATGCCCTCCACGCCCAACGTGCCCGCCGCCGAGGGGGCGGCCTTGCGCTTCTCCTTGCCCTTGATCTGGGGGATGTAGAGCTGGATCAGACGATCCTTCGGAACCATGCCCGTCAGGTGGGAGCGGATGACCGTGCCGCCCCCGTCGCTGTCGGTCAGCACGATGAGGGGGGAGGCGGCGGCGAGGCGGCGCAGGAGCGCGCGCTTTTCTTCCCTGCGGAACAGCCCGAAGCCGTCGGTGGTGACAATGTGCGCCTCTACAATGTTGGAAAGACGGATCTTATCGTATTTCCCCTCTACCACGATGGGGTAGGGAATACGCAATTTTTCTTGATTTAACATGGCGCTTTACCGTCCGAACATGAGGAAATAGCCCAGCACCAGCGCGCCGAGCACGATGCGGTATACACCGAAGGAGGCGAAGCTGTGCCTTTTCACGAAGTCGGTCAGGAACTTGATGGCTGCCAGCGATACGAGGAACGCGGTTACACAACCGACGGCGAGGATGCCCCACTCGGTCGTGGTGACGGTTGCGCCCTCAGCGATAAACTTGACCGCCTTGAGCAGGCTCGCTCCCGCCATGGTGGGGATGGCCATGAAAAAGGAGAACTCGGCGGCGGCGGGACGGGACAGCCCCAGCAGCATAGCACCGAGGATGGTCGAGCCCGAGCGGGAGGTGCCGGGGATGAGGGCAAGCATCTGAAACGCGCCGATGAGGAAGGCGGTCTTGTAGGACACGGCCTCGGCGTCTTGGGTGGCGGTGCGATTTGTGGGGCGCATACGCTCGATGAAGAGAAAGGCCACGCCGTACACGATCAGCGCGACGGCGACCGTGACGTAATTGTAGAGGTGGGCGTCCAGCCAATCGTCGATGAGAAGGCCCACAACGGCCGAGGGGATGATGGCCACCAGCACGCGGAACCACAGTCCCCACGTGCGCTTCTTTTCGGCGGAGGATTTGGAGGGTGCAAAGGGGTTGAGCCGCCCGAAATACAGGACGATCACCGCGAGAATGGCACCGAGCTGGATGACCACCTCAAAGAACTCCCAAAATGCGGGGGACACGTCGAGCGGGAGAAATTCCTCAAGCAGAATGAGATGTCCCGTGGAGCTGATGGGGAGCCATTCGGTAATGCCCTCCACGATGCCGTAGAGCAGGGCCTTGAGCAGTTCGATCAGGAGCATGGAAAACCCTCTTTTCTTTGGAAATCAGGAAAGCTGCGGTGGGTTGCCTGCCTTTGCCGCAAGCTGCGCCATGAGATGCTGTTGGCGGGGGGAGGCGTCGGAGGCGACGCGGTGGGAGGCCACGCGCATGATGTCGCCCGCCTTGACCTCAAAGGGGATGCGCGCCCAGAAGGTCATTTCGGGGTGGGGAATATTCGCGCGGATACAGCCGGTCGTGTCGTACAGCTCGCCCACGTAGAGGAACTGTCCCGTCTTGCCGGGGGAGATGATCTCGGCCGAGTCGGCGGCGCGCACCTTGTTCTTTTCCATGAAGCGGTAGAGGCGGCCGTCGGCGTTCTCGTAGTCCACGCCGCGGGCGAGGATGGCGGCCAGCTCTTCTCGCGCCTCGGGGGTATCATCCTCCAGCGCGGTCCCGTAATAGGCTTTTTCTCCGATGTAGTGGCCGCCCTGTACGAGCTGGGGCTCTTTCATGGGATCGTCCAGATAGAAGCCCGTGGCGTACTCGCGGTGGGAAACGCTCTCCAGCTCCTGCATCCAGGCAGGATCGTAGCGGTAGCCCTCGGGGTCACGCTCGTAGGCGTCGATGGCCATGCGGTAGGCGTTGGTGACCACGGCGGTGTAGTAGGCACTCTTCATGCGTCCCTCGATCTTGAAGGAATCAATGCCGCTCTGCATGAGCTCGGGGATATGCTCGATCATGCACATATCGCGGGAGGAGAGGAAGAAGGTGCCCAGCTCGGTCTGCTCGACGGGGATGGGGAAGTGGGGGCGCTTTTCCTCGTAGATAGTGTAGTGCCAGCGGCAGGGCTGGGAGCAGGAGCCGCGGTTGCCGTCGCGCTCACCCTTGCCGCCCCCCATCATGTTGGCGAGCAGGCAACGTCCGCTGTAAGACACGCACATGGAGCCGTGGATGAAGGCCTCCAGCTCTACGTCGGGGGGGAGGGCGTCGCGGATGGCACGGATCTCGTGGAATTGCAGCTCGCGCGCCAGCACCAGTCGCTTTGCGCCCATCGCGGCATACGCGCAGGCGGCGGCGGGGCTGATGATGCTGGCCTGGGTGGATACGTGGATCTCCATGTCGGGGAGCAACTCCTTGACGGTGGCCATTACGCCGAGGTCGGCGACGATCACGGCGTCGATGTCGGCGGTGCGGATGTCGCAGAGGAACTGCCGCAGGGCGGGGTATTCGTTCGTACGGGGCATGGTGTTGAGGGTGAGGTAGATCTTCTTGCCCATGCCGTGCGCCAGACGGGTGGCGGCATGAAGCTCCTCTACCGTAAAGTTGCCCGCCTGAGAGCGCATACCGAACTGTTGCCCGGCAAGATACACCGCGTCGGCTCCGTAGAGGAGAGCGGCTTTGAGTTTTTCAAAATTCCCCGCGGGGGAGAGAAGCTCGGGCATGGTCAGTCATCCTTTCTTGCGCGGCGGTTGGCACGTTGGCACTTTGGCACGCCGTTTTTGGTCGGTAGTGTAACACCTTATTATACCACACCCCGCAAGGCTTGTCAATACGCCTGCGGAGCATTGACAATTTGAACAAATATTGCAAACCGCTCTTGACAAGATTCGGATAGAATGGTATAATACAACTAACCGTTGAGAGTGGGGGATTGTACCCTCTCAAAACCTAAAGGAGGCTTTTGACATGAAACGAATTCTTTGCCTGCTGCTGGCAGGCATCATGCTGCTGGGCGCGACGGCGTGCGGTACGGGCGACAGCGGAGTGGGTGACGGCGAGGGTGCCGGTACCCGCGTAGAGGACGAGGGCGCAGATCCCAATTATACCTGCGATCTGCCCGAGCTGGATTACAAAAACGAGCCCATCAAGATTATCTACGCCAAGGCAACGGGCCGCGAGGACGAGATCAAGGAGTCGGGCGACGGCGGCGTGGTATCTGATGCCGTTCACGAGCGCAACGTGGCCGTTGAGGAGCAGCTCAAGGTCAAACTGGAGTACTACGACGACGGCACGGGCAACAACGTGGCAACCCTCGTTGACCGTGACATCAAATCGGGTCTTGGGGATTACGATATCGTAACCAACGGTACCTTCCTCTCGGTGTCTCCCGCCGTGCAGGGCAATTACCTTGACCTGTCCAAGCTGGATTACATCGACACCTCCAAGCACTACTGGACACAGGGCTACAACGACATGGTCACCTTCACCGAGGACGAGATGCAGTTCCTCGCTACGGGCCCCATCGCCATCTCGCTGTTCCGCTATACCTACTTCACCATCTACAACAAAAAGCAGTTCGAGGCCAGTAAGATCCCCGATCTGTACGATACCGTTATAGCGAAGAAGTGGACGCTGGACTACCAGTATTCCATCAGCACCAACAATTACGTGGATTCCGACGGCGACGGTAAGGCCTCGCGCGGCGACACCTACGGCTTCGTGACGGGCAATACCATCAGCACCGACGCTTACCCCGTGGCGGGTAACGTCCACCTCATCGTCAAGGATGGCGAAACGCACGAGCTGACCTTCAACGCGGAGGCGCTGGGTACCCTGTCCGACCTTGTGGATAAGGTTCAGCTTCTGTATAACGATGCCTCTACCTACGTATTTAAAGGTGCGACCGAGGATGACGTGCCGCTCAACAACATCATAGAGATGTTTGCCGACGGCAAGACCCTGATGGCCACCGTGCAGTTCCTCAAGCTGGAGACCAACTTCAACGAGCTGGCGGCTATGTCCTACGGTATCGCGCCCATGCCCAAGTTCTCGGATGAGCAGGATAACTACTACTCCTACGTGCAGGACCAGGTATCCTCCTTCGGTATCTCGGCCGTGGTAGGTGACGAGAACCGCCAGGAGATGTGCGCCGCCGTGCTGGAGGCTATGGCGTACCACAGCTACAATCTGGTTCGTCCCGCCTACTACGATTCCGCACTTTCGCTCCGTTATATGCAGGATCCTCAGTCGCAGACCATTCTGAATCTCATTTTTGAGTCGCTGTACTTCGACTTCTCCTCCACCTGCTGCAATATGCTGACCACCTATACCCGTGACCTGCTCCGCCCCATCTTCAGCGGCTCGTCCAGCGGTATGTCTACCATCAAGGCATGGCAGAAGCCGATCAACACCAGCCTGAAGCGCATCAACGATCGTCTCTACAAGCTGCAGACCAAGACCTGATGTGAACCGATCGGTTCCAATGTGATCCCAAGGCCCGTTGCCTCTGTGCAACGGGCCTTTTCGCGCGAAAGAAGGCGATATGTTAAATTGGTATTTATGGGGATGCGCATTTGCAGGGGTTTCACCCCTGCACCCCACCAGAACCCTTTTTGCAAAAAGGGTTCTGGACTCCCAAAAACCTTAAAAAGATATATTTTGCAATATATTTTTTAAGTTCTTGAAGTTCCAAGAAACTTCTTTCAAGAAGTTTCTTGGTGGGGTGCAGGGGCAACGCCCCTGCACGATAAATCCCAATTTGAACACGTCAGGGGTGTGACGGATTTTCTGTGAGAGAATTGATCCGAGGAAAAATTTTGTTGCGGAAAACGAAGTTTTCTCGGGAAAATTTGCGTGCGGCACTTGCATATTGCACGATTATAGTATATAATATATAAGGCAAAAGTTTTCTATGATATGAAGCGTATAAAAGACTTGGAGGGGTGCAGATGAAAACGTCCTCATTATTGCCCCGTGTTCGGGGCGGCCGTTGTGCCGTTTTGGGCTACGGTGTGTCCAACCGTCCGCTCGTGGAGTGGCTGATGAGCCACGGTGCGGCGGCGGTGGAGGTGCGTGACGGGCGCGAGCTCGCCGCAATGATCGAGTGTGGGGATGCCGACCGCATCGCCCGCGCGGGTGCTACGCTGGTTTGCGGCAAGGACTATCTGGCGGGACTGTGCGCCGACGTGATCTTCCGTACTCCCGGTATGCGCCCCGACCTGCCCGAGATTTGCGCGGCGGTGGAGGCGGGAGCGATCCTCTCCTCTGAAATGGAGCTTTTTTTGTCCTTGACCGAGGCGACCGTGGTGGGTATCACGGGCTCGGATGGCAAGACCACCACCACCACGCTGACCGCCCACCTGCTCACCGAGTCCTGCCGACGGCGGGGCAGGGGGCGGGTATTTCTCGGCGGTAATATAGGCACGCCCCTGCTCCCCGACGTGGAGCAAATGACGGCCGACGATTTCGCGGTGGTGGAGCTTTCCAGCTTCCAGCTCATGACGGCGACGCGCTCGGCCGACTACGCCGTGCTGACCAACCTATCGGAAAACCATCTGAATTGGCATCACGGCATGGATGAGTACGTCCGCGCCAAGACCAACATCTGCGGCGGTGAGGGGAGCCACGAGCCGCCCCGCGTTACCGTGCTGAATGCCGAAAATAGTTACACGCGCGCCATCGGTGAGCGGCTGAGCGCTCCCGTGATTTGGTTCTCGGGCAAAGATCGAGACCTCCCGAATCACCCGCCCCGCGACGTGGAC
>CAJGEA010000061.1 GCA_904502015.1 uncultured Clostridia bacterium
GGTACCCTTGGAGTAGAAGCACAGCTCCTCGGGGCTATGGTCACGCAGGCGCAGATTCTCCTTGCGCATGCCGAGGTCATACAGCCACTTCTCGCAGTAGGCTCTCCAGTACTCGAACCACTCAAGGTCGGTACCGGGCTTGCAGAAGAACTCAAGCTCCATCTGCTCGAATTCACGGGTACGGAATACGAAGTTTCCGGGAGTGATCTCGTTACGGAAGGACTTACCGATCTGACCTACACCGAAGGGCATCTTGCGACGGGTGGAGCGGGCGACGTTCTTGAACTGAACGAAAATACCCTGCGCGGTCTCGGGACGGAGGTATACGGTGTTCGAGGACTCCTCGGTAACGCCGATGAAGGTCTTGAACATGAGGTTGAACTTACGGATGGAGGTAAAGTCACCGCTGCCGCAATCGGGGCAGGTAATGTGCTTTTCCTTGATATAGTTCATCATTTCATCATCCGTCCAGCCTGCGGGATTGTCCTCAAGGCCGTTCTGGAATGCGTAATCCTCAATGAGCTTGTCGGCTCTGTGACGGGCACGGCAAACCTTGCAGTCCATCAGGGGATCCGAGAAGCCGCCGAGGTGTCCCGAGGCAACCCAAGTCTGAGGGTTCATGATGATGGCACTGTCAAGGCCAACGTTATACTTGCACTCCTGCACGAACTTCTTCCACCAGGCGCGCTTGACGTTATTCTTGAACTCCACGCCGAGGGGGCCGTAGTCCCAGGAGTTTGCAAGACCGCCGTAAATTTCCGAGCCGGGGAAAATGAAGCCGCGGTTCTTACACAGGGCAACGATCTTATCCATTGTCTTTGCCGAATTATCCATGTTGCAATCCAACCTTTCTTCACGCCGAGTGCGGCGAAATCATACTGCCGTATATTTTACCATATTACGCGCGTTTTGTCAAGCGTTTTTCGACGGTTTCGCACGCGTCGACGAAGAAAAAGAGCCGCGGCGCGCCGCGGCTCTTGGTGATTTTTATTACTTGAGAACCAGAACGACGGTCTGACCGTCGGCAAGGATCTGATTCTGGATGGAAGCAAACGCCTTGCTCTCACCCTCCTGCTCGTAGTAGGCGACCCAGTTCTTGCCGCCGGTTGCGGTAAGGTCACCGATCTTGGAAAGAAGACCCGTGGCAGTATCGAACGCATCGTCGGCATAGTCCTCGTACTCACCGACGCAGTACAGCTCGATGACGTTGCCCAGCGTGGGGTTCTTGCCCTCATACTTGACGGTATCCTCATCCACCGTAGTGGAGCCGTCCTTGATGATCAGATTTACGCTGATGGATACGCTCTCAGCGGCCTCGGTTTCCTCGGTGTCGCCTCCCTTATCACAGGCAAGCAGCATGCTACCCAGCATACAGACGGACAGAACGAGTGCCAAAATCTTAACGAATTTCATGATGATTCCTCCCAAACAAGTATAATTGGATGAATATATTATACTACATGGGACGCAAATTGTCAACAGGAAATGTCAAAAATTCACAGTATAGACAAAAAGGAGGCGAGTCGTTTGTGCAGTTTTCCACTTTTACGTTTTATGTACGGAGCATGATCCCGAGCTGGAGCAAGAAAAGCCACACAAGCCACACGCAAAATCCCACCGTGACGCAGGCAACGGGGCGGCACAGCCGCCACCACGACAGCACGGCCAGCGTCGACGCGATCAAAGCTACCGCCAGGCAGAGCCATGAAAACATCAGCCTGAGGGAACAGAATAAAAGCTCATACCACAGAAGGGCGAACACCACGGCAAGCACCATGCAGGTCGAGCCGCGGTATTTCAGGGCATCCCGTACAGGACCGCCTGCCCGCATCCCCAAAAGGCACCCAAACGCCCACCCCACGGCGAACATACCGACCAGCCACAGCGTGCCCATGAGCCACAACGGGGGCAGGATATCCCCCGCGTCCAGTCGGTGCCACACGGGGATGGGACTCCCCACGCGGATCGCCACGGCGATGGCGGCGGCGAGGGTACACCCGCCGCCAATCCACGCGTGCGGTGTCCAAAGCCGTCCCCATTGATTCCATACCATTTTATCCGCCCCCCGTACTGTAAATTTGTTCGTAACGATTCCGCCAACGTTCAAATTTGGATTTATCGAACAGTTTATAAAAAAACCATGGTAGGGGCGCACTGTGTGCGCCCGCGGGCGATCAAAGATCGCCCCTACGGTGCAAAATATTGCGTTATCCCTTGTCGGGTATGGATATTCTTTGGTTTCAGGATGTAGGGCGGGGGCTTGCTCCCGCCGCAATTCGCCCTACCCAAACGGTGATCGCAGATTTCTTGATTCAACGGCGGGAGCAAGCCCCCGCCCTACGACCGAAATTTCAAACATCCCGATAAACCCCAATTTGACGCGTGTGCGAATCGTTACAATTACTTTACTCTATGCGTCGGGCCCACGGATTATGCCAGCGGAACCGTCGGGGACGTCGCTCAGCGGGCGGTGTCCCGTCGGGCGGAACAGTCTGCCACTCGGGAATGGGCAGGGGCTCGCTCTCGGGCAGGATATTGAAGGAACCGTTCTCGCCTGCGGTTTCCTCGGGCAACGAAACGGGGCGGTGAAGCGCGCAAAACTCCTGCGGCTCTTGCCCGCGCACGAACCAACCAATCTCCAAGCGGTCAACCGAAGCATCCTCCACGCAGGCGAAGGCAGGTAACCGCCCCGATTCACGACAGTAGGTGACGGGAATCACCCCCGTAGGCGCATCAAAGGTCTGCATCGGCGGTGTGCCGCCGTAGGACTCCTCGCAGGCGGTCATGAGCTCGTCCCAGATACCCACGCAGGGATTTCCCACGATCCCGCGCAGCTCGCGGGGCATGTCGTAGCCCATCCACACCCCCGCCAGCAGGCGCGGGGTGTAGCCCACGAACCAGCGGTCGCAGTTGTTTTGGGTGGTGCCCGTCTTCCCCGCCGCCTCGATGCCCGTCCGCTCGGTCAAGGTAATCCCCTTTGCCGTACCGTCCTCGGTCACCGTCATGAGCAGGCGCGTCATGATATAGGCGTTTTCACGGGAGAGGGCGCTTGTCCCTTCCCTCTTATTCTCCAAAAGCACCCGTCCCTCGCCGTCCAGCACCTTGGTATAGGAGATGGCAGGGTAATAATTACCGTCACCGCCCGCAAACACGGTATAGCCCGCCGTCAGTTCCCGCACGCTCACGCCCGCTGTATGCTGGCCCAGCGCGAGGGAGGACACGGTCAAATCCCCCTGCCCTGCCAGCGGGGCGGATTGCAGACTCTTCATCTGCAGGGTATCGTGCAGAAACGCAAACGACCGCTCCACCCCCACTTCCTCCAGTACACGGACGGCGACGGTATTGATGGACTGTGCCATAGCCTCCCGCACCGTCACATGGCCGCGATACCGCCCGTCGGCGTTGTGAGGCCACGGGTTGCCACCGATGGAGCGAAGGGGCTCGTCCTCGTACAGGCTCGCCCAATTTATAAGGCCATCCTCCAGCGCGGGGGCGTACACCCCAAGTGGCTTTACGGTCGAGCCCGCGGGACGGCGGGTATCGGTGGCGTAATTCTGCACGCGGCTCCCCGTTTTCTCACCCACACCGCCTGCAACGGCAAGAATATCCCCCGTCATGGGATCAATCAGAATGAAGCCCGATTGCGGTCGGCCGTATTCTCCCGTCGGGAAATGGGAAAGATTCTCGTAGTAGTCGGTCACGATGCGCTGCATTTCCTCGTCCATGGCAGTATAGATGGAAAGAGTCCCACCGTACACCAGCCCTTTGGCCTGCTCGAAGGTGTAGCCGCGCCTCTCTCGCAGGTCGCGGATGACGTCGTTTGCCACCATATCGGCGTACCACGAGGTGACACCGCCCGCCGCCTCACGTGCGGGCGCGGTGGGATTCAGCGCAAGCTCAGTGGCCAGCGCCTCGGCGCAAGCGGCGGGGGAAATATACCCCTGCGATTCCATCTCCCGCAAAATGAGATCGCGGCGCTCGCGGGTATGCTCGGGGTGGCGGAGAGGATCGTAGTACGCGGGATTGTTGGTAATGGCGGCTACGGCGGCACACTCAGGCAGTGTCAGCTTGGAGACGGACTTGCCGAAATACCGCTCGGCCGCCGCGCCCACGCCGCGGCAACCGTTGGCGAGGTTGATGACGTTGAGATAAGATTCCAGAATCCGCTCCTTCCCTGCCTGTTCCTCCAAATCGAGGGCCTTGAAAATCTCGGTGAATTTTCGATCCAGCGTGTACTCGTCCTTGCCCGTGAGATTCTTGACGAGCTGTTGGGTGATGGTGGACGCGCCGAAGGAACGGCGGCTACCCGTAAGGTAGCACACGCCCGCCTTGGCGGTGCGCAAAAAATCCACTCCCTTATGCTGATAAAAGCGTTTATCCTCAATGGCAATAAACGCGTGCGTCAGATCCTCGGGGATCTCCCCAAAAGGCACGTAGACGTACCGCTCGGCGCGGTAGAGGACAGCATCCTGCACGACGTGAGCCTCGCCCGTGCGGTCGGCTCGTCTCCGGGGCTCATAGGCATAGAGGGTAGCGGGCTTGCCGTCACAGCGGAGGTCAAGGAGAGACACGTCCATTTTGGCGTCCCCATACCGCGCGACCAGTGTTGCGCCCGCCGTAATCATCCCTGCAGCGACAAGGATGACCGACGCGCACAGCCACGCCCACACGCGGCGGCGCTTTGTTTTTCTCTCGCGTTTTTTTCTCATAGCGGACGACACCTCCCACCATTTTTCGGCCAATGACACGCACGGCCGTTTCACAAATATTGTGCCGCAATTCCGCATAAATAACCGCGGTTCGGACATGATAATAGCGACACGCAAACCATATTTTGCAGGCGTCGAAATACGCCGCTTTGATTTCAGGAAAGGAATTACCAGATCATGAAGAAATGGTTAAAATTTTGTCTTGCCTCCTCCTTGGTGCTCCTGCTGGGTGCCGCCGTGTTTTCGGGGCTCTACGCCAAGCAGCAATCCGACACGATGGCCGAGCTGAGGCGCAAAAGCACGGCAGAGGTCATCCGTCTGCGCTACCGCATGGAGGTGCTGGAGGACGAGCTTCTCGCCAAGTTGGATGAATGGAAGGATACCGTCATCCCCGCAGGCAATGACGGGTACGGCGAGGATGCACCCATGACCGAGGAGCTGACCGTTCCCGAGGCCAACGCGCCCGAGACCATGCCCCCCACACGACGGTACACGGTTTCGGTTTACGATGGCATCATCGGAATCTACAATAGCGACGGCCGCGCGGTGCGCACCGTGGACGTATTCGTTGCTACCCTGCCCGAGGCTGACCGCGAGGCACTGCGCGCGGGTATCGCCGTCTACTCCGACGAGGAATTACAGGCGTTGATCGAGCGGTATGAGTAAAGCATTGGGGGCAGACCAAGCGTTTGGATACGCTTGGTCTGCCCCCGTATTTAGGTACACTTACGTCTTGGCAAATCTTACCCGCCATGCGTCTGCAATGACCTCGGAAATGATCCGCATACCGTCCTCGTCCGGATGCAGGCCGTCAACGGTATTCGTATAGTAAAAATCGTTGTTCAGGCGGCTTGAAAACAGATCCACCACGAAAAAGCGATCGCCCGCTACCTGCACCGCGTGGGAAATGACACGGTTGAACGCCTCGGCTCTCGCCTTGAGCTTATCGTCCCGATCGGGCAGATTGACACAGCACACCTCGGCATCGGGGTAGGTATTACGAACCGTGTTCAGCGTCCTTTGGTAATCGTCGGCAAACACCTCAAGGGGCACGTTGCGCCCCAGATCGTTCATGCCCATCAGCACGATGATCACATCGGGCATTGTGCCGTCATCGCGTGAGAGGCGGTGGGCGCGGTTGACACCCGCATCGGGATTGTCCCTGCCGCTGAGATTGCCGCCCGACCACGAATTGTTGACGCACAGAGTCATTCCGAATTCACGGAGCAACCGGCTCCAGTACATTTTCTCGAGCGGAAACGGATCCTTATAAAAGTAAGGATTGTACTTCAGCACGTCGCAAACGGATGCGTCGTTCGACACGTTTTTATACGCCGATAAGCTGTCACCGAGTATGGATAGTTTCTTTCCTTGAAGCATAGCAGTTGCCCCCTTTCTTTACGTACTCCATTATACTACGCAGCGGTCAAAATAGCAAGAGCTTTTCATTTTTTCAAAAGGCACAAGCCGAAAAAAGTGTAAAATTCTGTTTGACAATCCGAAAAGTTTGTGTTATAATATAGGTTGGCTTGATATGCGCCCCGGCGCAATCAAATAAACCGCAAGCACAACGAAAGGATACGCTATGGTCAAGATCACCTCGGTAGCCCCGAACAGCCGCGCCGCGCGACACGGCGTGCAGGCAAATGACATTCTGATTTCCATCAACGGCCGCACGGTCACCGACGTGCTGGACTATCGCTTTTTTCTGACCGACACCCGCGTCACGCTGGGGCTGGAGCGGGACGGCGAGCCCTATGAGGTCACCATCTCCAAACGGGAGTACGATGACATCGGGCTGGATTTTGAAACGCCGCTCATGGACAAAAAGCACTCCTGCGAGAACAAGTGCATTTTCTGCTTCATCGACCAGCTCCCGAAGGGGATGCGCGAGACGCTGTATTTCAAGGATGACGACTCTCGCCTCTCCTTCCTGCATGGCAACTTCATCACCATGACCAACCTCCGCGATGCCGACATTGACCGCATCATTGAGATGCACATCTCCCCCGTCAACGTGTCCGTCCACACAACGAACCCCGAGCTGCGCGTCAAAATGATGCACAACAAGCGGGCGGGCGAGGTGCTGAACTATCTGCCGCGCATGGCAGAAGCGGGCATCACGCTGTGCGGACAGATCGTGCTCTGCCGCGGCATCAACGACGGCGAGGAGCTGGATCGCTCCATGCGTGACCTTTTCGCGCTGGGTGATGCGATGGAGAGTGTTTCCATCGTTCCTGCGGGGCTGACCCGCTACCGTCAGAAGCTCTTCCCTCTTGAACCTTACACCAAGGACGAGGCGGCGGCGATCATCCGCCAAGTCGAGGCCTTTGCCGACGAGTGCTACGCCGCCTGCGGCTCGCGCAAATTCTTCTGCGCCGACGAGCTGTACCTCACGGCGGGACTCCCGCTCCCCGAGGAGCACTTCTACGAAGGGTATCCTCAGATTGAGAATGGTGTGGGCATGATTACCTCTCTGCTCACCGAGTTTGAGGACGAGCTGAACTATCTCGACGAGTACATGGCCGACTACCACGCGCCTCGCCGCGTATCCGTCGCCACGGGTGTGGCGGCGTATCCCACCATCCGCGCCATGGCGGCTCGGCTGGAGGCTATGGTCGAGGGACTGGAGATCCGCGTCTACGAGATCATCAACCACTTTTTTGGCGAGAGCATTACGGTGGCGGGGCTGCTGACCGGCACCGATATGTACGAGCAGCTCAAGGGGCGCGAGCTGGGCGACGAGCTTTTCATCCCCGAAAATACCCTGCGCGCCGACGAGGCCATGTTCCTCGACGATATGACACCCGACGAGCTCTCCGAAAAGCTGGGTGTTCCCGTCCGTGCGGGCAAGAATAACGGCGCGGCGTTCATCCGCGAAATGCTGGGGCTTGAGTAATTGCAACTGAATTCCCCTCTCACCCGCTTCGCGGGAGCTCTCCCAAAGGGAGAGCCTCGGAGAACACAACCTCTGCCTCTCCCCGCGGGAGAGGTGTCACGCCGGCGGCTTGCGGTAGCAAGCCGCGTGCTGACGGAGAGGGCATTCCCCCATCCAAACAAAACACCTTCTCTGACCGAAAGGAGGTCTATCGACCATGTCCAAACCCATCATTGCCATCGTTGGTCGCCCCAACGTAGGTAAATCCACTCTGTTTAACAAGCTCATCGGCGAGCGCCGCTCCATCGTGGAGGACACCCCCGGTGTAACCCGCGACCGTATCTACGGCGAGACCGAATGGAACGGCCGCCAGCTCGTGCTCATCGACACGGGTGGTATTGAGCCCAAGACCGACGATATCATCCTCTCCCAGATGAAGGTGCAGGCGCAGGTCGCCATTGATGACGCCGACGTCATCATCTTCATGTGTGACGTTCACACGGGTCTGACCGCGGCTGACCGCGACATTGCGGTCATGCTCAAGAAGAGCGGCAAGCCCATCATCCCCTGCGTCAACAAGTGCGACCGCGTGGGCGACCCTCCCTACGAGTACTACGAGTTCTACGAGCTGGGCTTTGCCTGCGATCCCGTGGCTGTCTCCTCGGTTCACGGCAGCGGCACGGGCGACCTTCTGGACGCCTGCTGTGAGGCACTGGCCGATTGGGAGGAGGGCGACGTCGTTGAGGAAGGCATCCGCATTGCCGTCATCGGCAAGCCCAACGCGGGTAAATCCTCCATCGTCAACCGTTTCCTCGGCGAAAACCGCATGATCGTCTCTGACATTGCGGGCACCACCCGCGATGCGGTGGACACCCAACTCACCAACGAGCGCGGCACCTTCACTTTCATTGACACGGCGGGCATTCGCCGCCAGTCCAAGATCGGGGACCAGATCGAGAAGTACAGCGTGCTTCGCGCCCACATGGCGGTGGAGCGTGCCGACGTTTGTCTGCTCATGATCGACGCCTCGGTGGGCATCACCGAGCAGGATGAGAAGATCGCGGGCATCGCCCACGAGGCGGGCAAGGCGACCATCATCGTGGTCAACAAGTGGGACGCCATCGAGAAGGACAACGGAACGGTCAAGGAGTTCACCGACAAGATCCGCACGTCCCTGGCCTACATGCCCTACGCCCCCATTACCTTCGTATCCGCCAAAACGGGCCAGCGCATCGACGGGCTCTACGATCTCATCCTGACGGTCTACGAGCAGTCCCACATGCGCATCACCACGGGTGCGCTCAACGACGTGCTGGGCGAGGCTATGATGCGCGTTCAGCCCCCGACCGACAAGGGCCGCCGCCTGAAGATCTACTACATGACCCAGACCCAGGTCGCGCCCCCCACCTTCGTGCTCTTCTGCAACATGGCCGAGCTCTTCCACTTCTCCTACCAGCGCTACATCGAGAACTGCCTGCGCGAGACTTACGGCTTTAAGGGCACACCCATCAAAATGATCATCAAGCAAAAGGGCGACGATCCTGAAATCAACGTCAAACGATAAAGTGTGTGCATTTACGGGGGCGTTGCCCCCGTACCCCCACCAAACTTTCTTGAAAGAAAGTTTGGATCAAAGAACTTCAAAAACATTGTAAAAAAATTCAAGATAACATTATTTTTTAAGTTTTTGAAGATCGTCAAGAAACTTTTTTCAAAAAGTTTCTTGACCGGGGTCAGGGGCAGAGCCCCTGCAAAATCCGTTCCCCGAAAGGAGAGTTTATGCAGTTTTTTGATCACGTAAAGATATACATCAAGGCGGGCGACGGTGGAAACGGCGCGATCGCCTTCCGTCGCGAGAAGTACGTATCCCACGGAGGCCCGAACGGCGGTGATGGCGGCAACGGCGGCAACATCGTGTTCCGCATTGACAAGGGCATCAACACCCTGCTTGCCTATCGCTACAAGCACCATTTCGTCGCCAAGAACGGTGGCAACGGCACCGGCAACAAGTTCCACGGCGAGACCGCCGAGGATCTGATCCTGACTGTTCCCGAAGGAACTCTCATCAAGGACGCCGAGAGCGGCAAGGTCATCCACGATATGTCCGA
>CAJGEA010000062.1 GCA_904502015.1 uncultured Clostridia bacterium
CATAAGGAAAAACCGTAGGTTTTCCCTTATGCGGCGCCTCTTTTGGTACGCCGAGCCCGCAAGGGCGAGGAGATCTCCCGCTGGTGGGAGAAAAGTACATAAAAACAGATATCAAACAGACAGATAAATCCAAATTTGAAACACCTCGCCTTCGGGTGAAATGCTTGGCGCGGTATACCCATCCCCGAGCCAAAGCCGTGTCGAAGGCGCCAATTTGAGAATCATTCTCAAATTGCTTGACACGGGGCGGGGGATGTGGTATAATAGGATGAAAAAATGCGAAAGGAGGGCGTAACTGTGTCCGCTTCCTATAAAACCGCGGGGCGCACGCGGCTTCTCGCCCACCTCGCCGCCCATCCCGACCGCCACGCCACGGCGGACGAGCTGGCCGCCGAGCTGGCGGCCTCCGCCGCGCCCACGGACAAGCCCATCGGCAAGAGCACCCTCTACCGCCAGCTCGCCGAGCTGTGCGCCGACGGCATCGTCCGCAAGTACCGCAGCGACGGCCAATCCGCCTTCGTCTACCAGTACCTTGGCACGGGGGATTGCGGGTATCACTTCCACCTCAAATGCGTGGTGTGCGGCGCGGTGACGCATCTCGACTGCCCGCTCGGCGAGGAGCTGATGGCGCACATCCGCTCCGACCACCGCTTTCGCGTGGACGGGGGGCGCTCCATTCTGTACGGGTGCTGTGACGGCTGTGCGGATACATCGGATACGCCTATCCAACAGCCCTCGGACAAGCCCCCTTGCACCCATGACCACCACACCCATGAAAAAGGAACCCATCGCCATGAATAAATTACATCTTCGCCGCGCGGCGACCCTGCTCGCGCTCCTCCTTCTGCTCTGCGCCTGCCTGCCCGCCTGCGGCGGCGCGACACAGAGCCACAAAAACAACGGTTGCCTGACCGTGGTTTGCACGAACTACGCCGCGTTTGACCTCGCCCGCGAGATCGTGGGGGGCGGTGCAATCCCCGACACCACCTCGGTACAGGTGATCATGCTGGGCCGCCCCGGTCAGGATATGCACAGCTACGAGCCTACCGCCGCCGATATCATCGAGATCGGGGGCGCGGATATTCTCGTCTGCGTGGGCACCGAGAGCTGGCTGGATGCCGCCGTCAAGGCATCGGGGAACAAGGATCTCATCCGCGTCGCCATGACCGAGGTGTGCGACACCCTGCCCGAGCCTCTGGTGGAGGAGGGACACGACCATGATCATGACCACGCCGACGGCTCGGTCTGCGTGAGCGAGAGCGACGAGCACGTCTGGCTCTCGCTGAAAAACGCCCGCCGGATCGCCGATGCCATCACCGACGCGGCCTGTGAGGCTGTTCCCGCCGAGAGCGCCTTGTGGAAGGGGCAATCCAACGCCCTTCAAGTGAAACTCATGGAGCTGGAGCGGGAGTACGCCCTGATGATGCAATCCGCCGTCCGCGACACCATCCTGATCGCCGACCGCCATCCCTTCGGCTACCTCGCGTACGAGTTGGGGCTGACCTGCTACGCCGCCTTCCCCGGCTGCTCGTCCGAGACCTCGGCCTCCTTCGCCACCCAGACCGCATTGATTGAGAAGACGAAGGAGCTTGACCTGCCCTACATCTACGTCATGGAGGGCTCGAACACCTCGATTGCCAAGGCCATTGTCGATGCCACGGGTGCCGAGATCCTCACCCTCCAGTCCCTCCAGGTCGTCACCGACTACGAAACCTCCTACCTCGCCGTCATGCGCGACAACCTCGAGGCCCTGCGAAAGGGTTTGAGTTGAGGGACGGATTTTGTGGGGCGTTTCCCCACACCCCGCGATTGAACCATGTTCAAATTTGGATTTGTCGTGCAGGGGCGTTGCCCCTGCACCCCACCAGAAATCCTTTTTGAAAACCTCCTCACTTCGTTCGGTGCGAATTTGCCTTCAGCAAATATCGCGAAGGGTTCTGGACTTCCTAAAACTTTAAAAAACATATATTGGACAAATGTTTTTTAAACATGTTTTTAAAGGTTCTTGAGGGGGGCCGGGGGAACTTCTTGCAAGAAGTTCCCCCGCCGTTCTCCCCGATAAACCCCAATTTGAAAACCGAGCAATACATGCATTATATTTCCTTGAAAGGAGTCATCCCATGAAAATCCGCACCATTGCCCTCTTCCTCGCCTTTGCGACCCTTGCCCTGACCGGCACCGCCTGCGTGGGTGGCGGTCAATCCACCGATCCCGACACCACCCCCGACACCGACGCTACAACCAACCCCGAGGACACCGCTGCCGACACGGCCGCCGATACGACTCCCGAGGACACCGCTACCGACACGGCCGCCGATACGACTCCCGAGGACACCACCGCCGATGACGAAGGCGACGTTACCACCCCCGTAGAGGATGACAATGCCCTCGCCGCGCCGCAGGTCATTGAATTCGATCCCACCGTGACCATCACCGAAAGTGGTACCACTGCCAAGGTGACCGCGAACGGCGACCTCGCCTACACCGCAACGGGACATAAGTCGGTCAGCGGCGACCGCTTCGTCATCAACCGCGACTTCACCGTGACCTTTGATCCCTCCGCCACCACGGCGGCCGATTTCAACCGCTTCTCCATCTGCTACGTGTCCGACCAGCCCATCAAGGGCACGGTCACCTACACTGAGGGCGGCACCGAAAAGACCGATTATTTCTTCATGGAGGCGGGCGAGCGGACCTTCTCCTGCCTGACCACCAACTATCTGAAGGGCACCAAGGGCAAGAACATCACCTCCATGACCTTTACCACCTGCAACGGCGAGGCCGCGCGCTTTGCCCTCTGCCTGCTTCGCACCTACGATTACCCCATCTACAAATCCGGCTCGGATGATACCTACTACATCTCCAACGACCGCTTCCGCCTCGGCATCCGTCTTTCGTGGGGCGGCGGCATTAACTACCTGCGCGACAAGCAGGCGCGCGGCATCATGGACGAGGTGACCAACCTCATCAACCAGTACGACACGGGCCGTCTCGTCCAGCAGTCCTACTACGGCACGTACGGCGAGGGCGACTATGAGGCAGGTGAGTTCAACAACTCCAAGTGGTGCTACAACCCTGTGCAGGGCGGCGATAAGTACCAGAACCACAGCCGCATCATCGACGTGGTGGTGAAGGAGCATTCGGTCTACATCAAATCCCAGCCGCAGGACTGGTCGCTGAACAACCGGATCACCCCCAGCTACATGGAGAACACCTACATTCTGTACGAGGATCGCGTGCAGGTGGACAACCGCTTCGTGGATTTCTCGAACATGACGCACCGCTACGCTCACCAGGAGCTGCCCGCCTTCTACACCTTGAGCTGCTTTGACAAGTTCACGTGGTACGGCGGGTCCAATGGCTGGACGGGGGATGCGCTGTCCTCCCGCGACGACTTGAATTTCTGGGGAGACCCCGCGTACAGCGCGGATTGCCAGTTCCCCATGCGCAAGAGCAACACCGAGACGTGGTGCGCGTGGACGAACAGCGAGAAGAACTACGGCATCGGCCTGTACGTGCCTAACGTGGATCTGCTGTACGCAGGCCGCCACGAGTACAACGGGTCGGCCTCTGCCAAGTCGGGCGCGACCAACTACGTTGCCCCCCTCAATACCCTGCTCCTTGTGTCCTATGAGCCTGTTGAGTACAGCTACCTGATCACCGTGGGCTCGGTGGAGCAGATCCGCGAAATCTTTACGGCCAACAAGGATTTTGCCGCTAACGAAAGCCTGCACAAGAATTACCAATCCATGCGTATCGGCGACACCGAGGTTATCGTATCGGGCGACACCACCTCCATCGACCTCAAGGAGACACAGAGCCGGAATCTGATCTTCCCCTCGAACAACGCCACCGTTGTTTACGATGCGACTGAAAAAGCCCTCAAGCTCACCGCGACGGGTGACGACACGGGTGTTCACGTGCGTCTGGAGTCGCTGGGCGGCATTCCCACCGCGGGAAAGGGTACGCTGGTGCTTGAGTACATGATCCCCGTGACCAACGCGGGCGCGAGCTATCAGACCGACGTGTTCATTTGCGCAGGCAGCTACACCGATGCCGCCGAGGCCTGCCGCGTGCGCCTGCCGCTCGTCAAGGACGGTGAGTATCACCGTCTGGAGATCCCCGTTTCGGATTATGCCTATTGGACGGGCAACCTCAACGCGCTCCGCTTTGATTTCTTTGACGTAGCCCCCGCAGGCGACGTCATGTACCTCCGCGCCGTTGAGCTGAAGTAAGGCGCACTTTCAAATTTGGATTTGTCGGGGAGGCGAGGAGAACGACTGTGGGGGAACTTCTTGAAAGTCTCCTCACTTCGTTCGGTGCGAATTTGCCTTCGGCAAATATCGCGAAGTTCCCCCACACCCCCTCAAGAACCTTCAAAAAATATTGCCAAAAGATATTGTCAAATATATTTTTCAAGTTTTTTGAAGTCCAGAAACTTTTTTCAAAAAAGTTTCTGGTGGGGTGCAGGGGTGAAACCCCTGCGAGATAAACCCCAATTTGAAAACGATTACGTTAAGATTATTGACAAAAAACATCCAAAAGGAACCATTATGCCACTCATTCAAGCCAAAAACCTCACCCTCGCCTACGACGGCATCCCCGTAGCCGTGGGCATTGATTTTGAAGTGAGCGAGGGCGACTACCTCTGCGTTGTGGGCGAGAACGGCTCGGGCAAAAGCACCCTGCTCAAAGCCATTCTCGGCCTGCACCCCATCGCGGGCGGCACGCTGGAGATCTCCCCCGAGGCGCGCCGCGCAGGCGTGGGATACCTGCCCCAGCACACCCCCGCCCAGCGCGATTTCCCCGCCTCGGTGCGGGAGATCGTGGAGTCGGGCTGCTTGCACCATGCCGGCCGCCGCCCCTTTTTCCGATGCGATACCAAAAACCACGTCCGCACCGCCCTGGAGCGCATGGGTATCACTCACCTAGCCAATGAGTGCTACCGCGAGCTTTCGGGCGGTCAGCAGCAGCGGGTTCTGCTTGCCCGCGCCTATTGCGCCACGGGTAAGCTCATCGTGCTGGACGAGCCCATCGCGGGCCTCGATCCCATCGCCATGCAGGAGATGTACCGCCTGATCGCCGAGCTGAATCACGGCGGCGTGGCGGTGGTCATGGTGTCCCATGACGTCGCTGCGGCGGTGGGCTACGCCACCCACATCCTCCACGTGGACAAGGAGACCTCCTTCTTCGGTACCACCGAGGAGTACGTCAGATCCCCCCGCGGCCGCAAATTCGGCTGTATGGGGCGGTGGAATATCCCCGACACGCGCTCGGTGCTGGATCTGCGCCACGGGGACGCGGGAGGTGACCACACATGACCATCTCTGTAAACGCGCTGCTTGCCACGGGTGCGTGGAGCACCCTCGTGCATTACTTCTCCTACCCCTTCGTGCGCTACGCCGTGCTGGCCAGCGTGCTGATCGCGCTGTGCGCGGGGCTCCTCGGCGTGGTACTGGTGCTCAAGCGCTACGCCATGATCGGTGACGGCCTTTCCCACGTTGCCTTTGGCGCGATGGCGGTGGCCGCCGTTCTGGGCTTTGCCCCCATGGTGGTTGCCCTGCCCGTGACGGTGGCGGTGGCCATTCTGCTCCTGCTCGCGGGAGAAAAACGGCTCATCAAGGGAGATTCCGCCATTGCTATGCTCTCGGCGGGCTCGCTGGCGGTGGGCTATTTGCTGCTCAATCTGTTCCCCTCGTCGGATTCGGGCAGTCTGTCGGGTGACGTGTGCGCCTCGCTGTTCGGTTCCACCTCCATGCTCACGCTATCGGAGTCCGATGTGTGGCTGTGCGTGGGGCTGTCGGGCGCCGTGATCGGCTTTTTCGTGCTGTGTTACCACCGCATTTTTGCCGTCACGTTTGACGAGGGCTTTGCCACCTCGTCAGGCGTGCGGGTGCGGGTGTATAATTTTCTCATTGCGGCGGTCAGCGGCATCGTGATTGTGCTGGCCATGAAGCTGGTGGGGGCATTGCTCATCTCGGCGCTGGTGATCTTTCCCGCGCTGTCTGCCATGCGGGTGTTCCGCAGCTTCCGCGCGGTGGTCATCTGCTCGGCGGTGCTGGCGGTCGCAGGCTCGCTGGTGGGACTCATTGCCGCGCTCCTGCTCTCCACGCCTACGGGCGCGTCGGTGGTGGTGGTGCATATCGTCATCCTCGCCGCCTTTTCGCTGATCGGCAAGCTCGCTCCGCGCGGGTGAGGCTGATCGATTCGGTGAATCTTCAAATTTGGATTTGTTGGGCTGATTGACCCCTTTCTTCAGCGGGTCATTCTGAGCGAGCCGCAAGGCGAGTCGAAGAATCACCATCCCTGAACGTGATCCTTCGACTTCGCCGCGTTGCGGCTCCGCTCAGGATGACCCCCTGAGAGAGGTGGCCGAAGTGTTTTTGTTTCCCTTGGCGGTATAGATATTCTTTGGTTTTAGATCGTAGGGTCGATTCATGAATCGACCGCGGGCGCATCGTGATGCGCCCCTACGACCGAAATTTTAAACATCCCGATAAACCCCAATTTGCCTCATTTCTGAATCGGCGGGCGGGGGCGGAAAACGGTTGACAAAATTCCCCGCGTATGGTATACTCCACATAGTGGCTTTGCACAAGACGGCGTTGCGACACAACGCCGTTTTTCTTTCAAATAGGAGGACATATCCATGAAATGCACCCGCCGCACGTTGAGATCGAGACTGGCCCTGCTGTTGGCCGTCCTGATGCTCACCGCCGCCGTGGCTACGGCCTGCCGTACCGACGGGGGGGACGCAACCGACACCACCGACACCACCGACACCACCGACACCATCGACACCACCGACACCACCGAAACTAACACAACGGTCGATACAACCGAAACGACTACTTCCGAGCCCGAGGTGAGCACTCCCGAACCCGAAACGACTACTTCCGAGCCCGAGGTGACCACTCCCGAACCCGAGGTGACCACTCCCGAACCCGAGGAGACTACCACCGAGCCCGAGGAGACTACCACCGAGCCCGAGGTGACCACTCCCGAACCCGAGGAGACTACCACCGAGCCCGAGGTCACCACCCCCGAACCCGAAACGACCACTTCCGAGCCGGAAGTGACCACTCCCGAACCCGAAGTCACCACTCCCGAACCCGAGCAGACCACCCTCGAGCCTGAAACCACCACGGAACCCGAGGAGGAAACCTCCTCCGAGCCCCAAGTGCTGGAATGGCAGCTCGGCGTGCCCACCTCCACCGTGAGACACGTATCTTTCGACGAGATCAACCTCGTGCTGGGGGAGAACGTGGGTGTCAACATCAAGGGCAGTGAGCCCTACACCGTCCGCGCCGACCACGCAGAGGCCCTGCGCCTGCGCGGCTGGGTAGGCTTTTCCGCCAAGACCCCCTATACCTACGGCTACATTCTGGACGGCGGCGCGCCCGTTGTGAGCGGCGGCTTTACCGTTGCGCCCGAGCAGGCGGTCATTGATGCCGCGTTGGGTGGCTTTGGCGCGGTGGCCGCCACCCGCTTTGGCATCATCGTCCCCATGACGGTGGGTAAGCACACCGTGCAGGCCGTGGTGCAGGAGGAGGACGGCACGCTGGTCGTGGTCGCGTCCTTCACCATCACCGTTACCGAGGTGCCCTCTGCCGAAGATCCCGCGCCCGACGGAAGCGTAACCATTACCCACGGCGGCGGCACCGCCACCGTCACCAACGGCAGCAGCATGACCTACACCGCCACGGGCTACCGCTCGGCATCGGCCGACGGCTTCGTCATCAACCGGAATTTCACGGTGCAGTTCGGTAGCTCGACGGCCGCCAACGCCATCTTCAACCGCTTCTCCATCGCCTATACCTCCACCCAGCCCCTCAAAGGCGTCATGACCTACGTGGAGGACGGCATCACCAAGACCGATTCCTTCTTCCTGGAAGCGGGTGAGCATGTTTTCTCCTGCGTAACGAAGAGCTACCTCGCGGGGGAGAAGAGCAGCCGCATCGTGAGCATGGCGTTCTCGTCCTGCAACGGTGCCGACGCCACCTTCCTGCTCACATCCCTGACCGCCTACGACTACCCCGTGTACGGTACGACGTCGGGTGACACCTACTACATCTCGAACAGCGCCTACCGCCTCGGCATCCGCCTCTCATGGGGCGGCGGCATCAATTATCTCTATGACCAGCGCGCCGCGAGCGTGATCCCCGGCGTGGAGAACCTCATCAATCAGGCCGACACGGGCCGTCTCGTTCAGCAGTCCTACTACGGAGCCACCCAATTCGGGGACTACAAGGCGGGCGTCTACAACGGCTCGCAATGGAAGTACAATCCCGTGCAGGGCGGTGACGTGTACCAGAACCACAGCCGCATCATTGACATCGTGGTGTCCGAGGGCTCGGTGTACGTCAAGTCCCAGCCGCAGGACTGGTCGTTGAATAACCAGCTCACCCCCAGCTACATGGAGAACACCTACACACTGCACAACGACCGCGTGCAGGTGGATAACCGCTTCGTGGATTTCTCGGGTATGACACATCCGTACAGCCATCAGGAGGTGCCTGCGTTCTACACCTTGAGCTGCTTTGATCGCTTTAGCTGGTACGACGGAAGCAACGGCTGGACGGGCGGCGCGCTCTCCTACCGCGACGATCTGAATTTCTGGGGCGATCCCGCTTACCACAACGATTGCGTGTTCCCCGTGAAGCAGAGCAACACCGAGACGTGGTGCGCGTGGACGAGCAGCACGAAGAACTACGGCATCGGTCTGTACGTGCCCGGTGTGGATACCTACCTCGCGGGGCGGTACGGCTACAACGGTGCGACCAGCGCCATGGCAGGCTCGACCAACTACGTTGCTCCCCTCGTCAACAAGAAGCTGGTGTCCTACAAGCCCATTGAGTACAGCTACCTCATCACCACGGGCTCGGTGGATCAGATCCGTGCGACGTTCGCAAGGTACAAAGATTTCGCCTCCAACTCCGGCCTGCACGTGGACGCCCAGTCCATGCGCGTGGCGGACGATACCCCCGTCTCAAAGCCCGCCATCACGCTGGATCTCACAAATGCGGCGAACCTCGGCTCTGTCACTGCGGGCAACAATGCCACGGTGAGTGGTAGCAGCGCCTACTCCGCCGCCGAGCTGCGTGCCACGGGCGACGATACGAACGTTTTCCTGCATCTCGCGCCGTCGGGTACGCTCTCCACGCGGGGCTACGGCAAGCTGGTCATTGAGTACATGATCCCCACGAGCAACGCCAAGGGAAGCTACCAATGCGACCTGTTTATCTGCGCGGGCTCGGTGACCGTCCCCGATCCCAATTGCCGCGTGCGCGCGAGTCTCGTCAAGGACGGCGCGTTCCATCGGTTGGAGATCGATCTGTCCCAGTACGGCTTCTGGACGGGCAATCTCAACGCCATCCGCTTTGACTTCTTTGACGTCGCGGCGGTGGGAGATCGTATGTACCTCCGAAGCGTGACCTTACAGTAAGAGGAAACAACACTTTCAAATTTGGATTTGTGCCTGCGGCACAGCTTTGGCTCGGGGATGGTTGCCACGCGCCGACCATCTCACCCGACGGAATGGCTCTTTAAATTTGGATTTATCGGGGAGGCGAGGAGAACGACTGTGGGGGAACTTCTTGAAAGAAGTTCCCCCACACCCCCTCAAGAACCTTCAAAAAATATTGCCAAAAGATATTGTCAAATATATCTTTTTCAAGTTTTTTGAAG
>CAJGEA010000063.1 GCA_904502015.1 uncultured Clostridia bacterium
GTTTGTTGATAATTACAACGCCGATTACAGCCGCGACATAGAGCCCATGGAGGGAGGTCACGGCGATCAGTATTATCGGTGGATGATCCAATACATTTCTGCCTACAAGGGCGGTTTGGAGTGTCCCGTTCTTATTGAAGAGAAACGTGAAAGAGAATTGTCTCGATTTATCAAGAAATATGAGCAAGGCATGAACTGATCGGTTCGTATAAAAACATATTACAAAGACACTTCGCAGAGTTGAACATCTGCGAAGTGTCTTTGTGACAACAACTGAGCTATATTTAAGAAATGTGCCATTGGTTTGATGTTTCCAAGCCTCCGGCATGTTTTCTCAAACACAATATGCCTCCATAGTTAAATGGATATAACAAGCCCCTCCTAAGGGTTAGTTATGGGTTCGATTCCCGTTGGGGGTGCCAGAAAAAAGCACTGCGGAGGCAGTGCTTTTTCAACGAAATAAATCCCTTCTCATACTCATTGCGACTACAACGAGCCACCGCAAGGTCTTGCGGTGGCTCGTTGTATACATGGATCAGATCGCGCACGAGAAGGCGGCGTTATTGCCCTCCATCTCCACGCTTTGTCCGTCAGGCAGGACAACTGTGGCGCGCATATCGGGGGTGGGAAGGGAAACGCTCAGGGTAAGAGCGCCGTCCTTCTTTTCCCACTCTACGGCGATATTTCCGTGTGGGGTGGGCACGGTACCCTTCGCCCACGTCAAGCCAAAGCCGTCCACGTGGGGCTTGATACGTACAGCGTTGTAGCCATTCTCGGTGGGGTAAACGCCGATGATCATCTCGGAGAACTCGTAGATGGGCGCAGAACTCCAAGCAT
The DNA here is from genome assembly GCA_904502015.1 of uncultured Clostridia bacterium. Taxonomy (GTDB): domain Bacteria; phylum Bacillota; class Clostridia; order Oscillospirales; family CAG-272; genus CAMEON01. The sequence goes on from CAJGEA010000063.1 coordinate 838, forward strand.
GGCATTCGCTACGGGGCCAATCGGGGTTCTCGCACCAGGTCGTGCAATGCAGATCCAGCATCTTCTGCCAGCCCTCCATTTGCTTGGGGGCGTATTCGTAACGGTTGGCCAGCTCCAGCGCACGGAACATATAGTGGTTCATGGAGAAGCAGCACTGAGCAAGCGGAATGTCGGCGTTGAAGGTGCGATCCACCAGCTTGCCTGCCTCCTCGCCCTTCACAGCCCCCGAGAGGACGGCCCACACCGTAGTGTGCTGGCTGTAAGCTTGCGTCGAGGGAGTGTCGCGGTACAGACCCTGTTCCTTGTCGTAGCAATGCTCGTTGATTCGGTCGATCATTTGGGCAGCTCTTGCACGATAATCCTGCGCCGTGCCGGGACGTCCCACGGTGTCACAGATCTGAGCGGCGGCCTCAAGGGCGGCGGCGTACATCATGCAGGTTACGGTAACGGGCTCGGTGCGTCCACCTACGGGAATACCGTAAGGCCAAGTAGGCACCCAGTCAACGTAGGTCCAATACGGAGTAGGCCCAATGAGCCCCTCGGGGGTCTTGTTGGCCTCAAAGCATTCCAGCGCCTTGTCTACCGTACCCGACAGCGCACGTACACGAGCGAGCTCCTCGCGGCTCCCTCCCGCATAGCGCAGGTACTCGCGGAGCATGAGAATCCAGAACAGCGTAAAGCCGGGGATGATCTGGGTGAAATTGGAGGGATAGTTGGCCTGCAGCATACCGTCGGCCAACTGGGAGTGTCCGAGGTCTGTCACGCTCTTGAAGGGCATGCGGTTATCGGCCGTCAGGCGGAAGGTGTAGAGCATTTCCAGGCAGCTATCCATCTGGTACTGCTGCTGCTCGTAGTACGGGCAGTCCACGTACATCTCGTGCGTGCAGCACAGCAACGTGTTTCGACTGATAGCCCACATCTGATTCAGCCGCTCGTCCGAGCAGGTAAACGTGCCCGCATGGTCGATCGGATAGAAATACGAGCCGTAGGTGAGCTCCAAGAGCTCGGGCGTGGCGTCGGCATCAAACTCTACGCGAATGTAGCGGAAGGAACGATACCAGAATGGCTCAAACACCTGCTTCTCGCCCGTGGCGGTAATGATATCGTAAGCGCCAGTCAGTTGGCTGGTTTCGTGGCTGTGGTTGTCACGGCGCTCTTTATAACCGTGGCCGTTTTCGTTGACCAGGGTGTAGCATTCGGCATATATAAGGCGAACCTGCGTGCCCGCCTTTGCTTGCAAATTCAGGTATACCTTGGCCGTGGTGTAGCTACCGGCATCAAATTCGATAAAACCTTCTCCACGGCGCACGATTTTCATCTCACGAGCAGGGAAGAGCTCCATTTGCGGAATGGGGCGGGGGGTGAGTATGTACTGTTCACTGAGACCAAAGGGATTGAAGCATTTGTTGCCCAAATCAGGAGCATACATAGCTTTAACGGTCACGGGAGCACGCTTGGAGACACCGTGTACCGTCTCAAACGGAGGCATGGAGGGGTGCAATCCGGCACAATGATGGAAAGAAATTCCATCCTCGCGCTCACAGATCCACGATTCGTCGGTGGAAATTTCGGTCGAAGATCCATTGACAGTCAGCGTGCCATCGAACCACATGGCGGGCTTGGAGCGTCGGTAGATTGAAATAAAGTCGCCCTCCACAAGATACATCACCTTGGCAATGAGCTTGTTTTCGCCCGCAACGAGAAAGGGGGTGAGATCGACTTCCTCGTAATACGTCTGGTATTCCGAGCCTTGGCAGGGGCCTTCGGATACTATATGTCCATTCAGGTACAGTTGATAGCGTGAATCGCCGCACACGCGCGCCGTGAGGGTGGCACCCGCATCGGCATCAAACGATTTGGAGAAAAAGTAAAATTGGGATGCTGACGGCTTCACGTCAGCACAGATCCATAAACTCATGGCTATACCTCCAATATTTTATATCGAAAAATCACCCCAAAACCACGTCGTTTTGGGGTGATTTTATCATAAACACGTATTCGGATATGATTTAGTACAATAATCGCTGCTTGGTATGTTTTTGATTACTTGCAGTTGGCGACCATTTCCTCAACCCAAGCCACCAGCTCGGTCCTGAGCTCATCGGTCAGCTTGCCACCGAAGGGGCCGAAGCCACCGAAGGAAATGACCTTAACGCCAACCAGATTGGTGCCTGCGCCGCTGATGATCTCAGCCAGCTTGTCGGCGGCGGCCTGCGTACCGTCCACCAGCAGAGCTACGTTGTGAGCACGGGTTTTGTTCAACTCGGCGCAGAAACGGCGAACCTCGTCCGAAATCTCGCTCTTGGCGCTGATACCCAGAACAACGATGCGCTCCTTATCGCAGGGATATTCGGGGGGGAATTTGCCGCTGGTCGCGTTGACGGCGAGCTCATACTTTTCCTTCAGAACGTCGGAAAACTGAGCCATGCCTTTTTTGCCCGAATTGTAAAGAACGCGCATTTTGATAAGAGCCATAATAAACCTCCTTGAAAATGTCGGCGCAACGCTGATTGGGCGACGGGCCGAGCATCTAATAATTTTTACTTATTCATTATATCACATATGTTGAAAAAAAAGATACCCATTTTTTTAACATCGAAAGACTTTGTAGGAATCGACAAATTTGACACCCCTATATAGGGCATAATGATAAAACACATCCTGCCCAACGTGTCTTTTTTCTCTGCTTTAATAATTTCCTTCTTCCCCTTTATACGCTAAATTTTGATTTAGTACAATTTTATATATATCTAATTTTATGAAGCGATCAAATGATCATTCACTTCCCTTGCCGGTTAAATAAACACAAATACGGTTTTCAAGATTATGCAAAGCAGTAGGCCAACCGCGATTGGAATCATAACCGCGAGTCCCGTCCAGCCCCAACTTCCCGTTTCCTTTTTTACCGTGAGCAATGTCGTGGTACATGGTGCGTGGAAGATAAACAATATCAAAAAGCAAACAACGGACTGCCACGTCCAGCCGTGAGCCGTCAGTTGCGCGCTCAGCGCTCCGATTGAACCGTAATCGGTCAACGTTCCCCCCGCGCTGTAGATCATCCATAAAATCGGCAACACCAATTCATTAGCGGGAGCGGCCAACACAAGCGCCATCAGCACGGCCCCGCTCACACCCAACAATTCCCCGATGGGGTGTATCAGTTGGGAGAGCCAAACCAGCAGGTTCGCATCGCCTACCGACATCTGACCGCATATCCACAAAATACCTCCCGCGGGGGCGGCCACCGCTACTGCACGCCCCAAAACATACAGTGTACGATCCAGCATGGAGCGAACGAGCACCTGACCAACGTGCGGAACGCGGTATGGAGGTAATTCCAGTATAAACCCGCCGGGCTGCCCCTTGAGCAATGTGACAGACAGTATTTTGGACACTATAAATGTAATGCCGACAGAAACAAGGATACAGGCAGTCACGGCAAGGGCCGATATCACTTCTGCCCATGCCCCCTTCCCTGCAAATGTACTCGCCAGAAGAATGGTAACCATTGCCAGAATCGTTGGGAATTTACCGTTGCAGGGTACCAGGCTATTGGTGAGTACGGCAATCATACGCTCTCTGGGGGAGTCGATGATGCGGCAAGCCGTTACACCCGCCGCGTTACACCCAAAGCCCATACACATGGTCAACGATTGCTTCCCGCAAGCGTTACAGGCGCGAAAGCAACGGTCAAAATTAAATGCGATGCGCGGCAAGAATCCCACGTCCTCCAGCAACGTATATAAAGGAAAGAAAATCGCCATCGGCGGGAGCATGACCGAAACTACCCACGTAAGCGTGCGATAAACGCCATCCAGTAGAAATCCTTTCACCCACCACGGTACCCATGACCATATCAGCCTTGATGCAAGCCATTCACCCAACCGCCAAAACAGACTTGATAACCACGCGGAGGGATAGTTCGCGCCCACAATGGTCAGCCAGAATACGAGCGAAAGGAACACGAGTGCTATGGGGATGGCAGTATATCGGCCCATGCAAACGCGATCAGCCAGTGGCAAGCGGTGTTTTCTCTTGGCGTTTTTCTCAGACGGAGAGTTAAATGTGGCCTCAGCCACGATCTGCCGTGTGACGGAAAGAAAATCCGCTGCCGACGGAATGTCCGGAACGTCGCACGGTTGCTCCGACCTTTTGCAGAGCGGTAGATTGGGGACGGACACGCGGTCTACCGCTCCTGCTATTTCAGTTCGAAGACAATCCAAACCGATGCCCGATTTCGCGCTGGTTGTCACAACCGTAAATCCCGTCATCTCTGACAGCTTCTCCGGGTTGATCTCCACCCCCTGCTTTCGTGCTTCGTCAATCAGATTGACGCAAACGATCATGGGAATGGGCAATTCGCGGAAAATATGTTGGATCTGATAGGCAAGTAACAGATTTCGCTCCAGATTCAACGCGTCGCAGACTACCACAACAGCGTCAATGGGTTGCGTGCGCAGAAAATCCAAGGCCTCGTTTTCCTCGGCGGAATGAGGTCTTAACGAATAGCATCCGGGCAGATCGGCCAGCAGTATCGTCGGTTGCCGATCGGTTACAGCTTGGGCTTTGTGCTTACATTTGCATTTACAAACGCCCACCGCGCATCCCACCGTTTTTCCCGTCCAATTCCCCGTGTGCTGATGCAAACCCGTCAAGGCGTTGAAAATACTGCTTTTGCCCACGTTGGGGTTACCCGCCAGCGCCACTAATTGGGCCTCGTGATCTATTTGGCCGTTCTTGGCAAACCTGGTAGCCGACCGTCCCGCTGAGGATAGCGTCAGTCCCATACCGCACGGCTTTCTGTGTCCGATTGTCGGCACGCAGTCAAATCGGCAACAGCGTCTTTCACGGAAACGAGTATTGAATCCTTGCTTTGTATCATTTGAATGCTTTGGGCATCCTTCTTTCGCAACGCAATCATGGATTGACCGATGCAGGATTCGCGATCCGAATGCCCGTGTAGTACGTGAAACGCCATAGGATCACCCAAAAAGCCGATCATCTCACAACGAACGGCCGTACCTACGGAAAACCCCAAATCGCACATACGGTCGGCAAGTTCACCGGGTTCAATAGCCGTAATGCGCGCGCATTGCCCCGGAAGAAGCTCATCCAATGTGCGCGGAATGGACGAATCAGATGTATCTATGGCAAGGGATGGAATGACGGGCCGAATATTCATAAAAGAAACCTCCGTAGCGTTTGATAATTGAATGACTCCGATAATAGAGTATGCCGTTACGGGGTTTGTGGTGATTCCTGTCGAAAAATCGGATGCCTGAGGAAATTCCCTCGGGCATCCGATTGAGCATTGATCTTAACTTCTTTTTTCCTTGAAAAAATCTTGTAGCACTTCCCTGCACGCAGGTTCACAGCATCCGTATTCTACCGTTGTCATGGACTTTTGCGTGGGGTGCTTGTGAAGTGACCACACGCTTCCCATAGCGCCCGCCACGGGATCCTTCGCGCCACAGACAACGCGGGGGATACGGGCGTGTAGGATTGCCCCCGCACACATGGGGCAAGGCTCCAGCGTGACGTAGAGCGCGCAATCGGACAGACGCCAGTTCCCTTTTTGACCGCACGCCTGCTCAATGGCTTGAATTTCGGCGTGTCCTATGGCGGTTTGGCACGCCTCGCGTGTGTTACGACCAACGGCAACTACCTCACCCGTAGCATTGTCCACAATAACGGCTCCCACCGGCACGTCGTCACTTGCGGCTGCTGCCTCGCTCGCCTGCTTGAGCGCCATATTCATATATCGGATATCTTGATCCGTCCACGGCGTTCGTTCGTCTTGCATAGAATTTCCTTTCATGTGGAATCATGGGAACGGGAATCGGTGTCACGCTTCATCCACCGTAAAGCCGTATACGTAGCCATCGACTACTGTGAGCGTACCTGTTTGCCCCTTCTCAAAGCCGTCGTACATTTCCTCGGGAACGTTGTATTCCAGCGTTTCATGTGTGTCGGTTTCAAAGATAACCGTGAAGAAATTTTGGGTTCTTTTTCCGACCGAATCCACACCGCAATACAGATCGACCACGGTCACCTTGATGTATTGTGATAACTCCGCGGACGGCTGTGAGCTATCCGAAGTATCCTCGGCTAGCTCCTCCAGGCGCTGATTTTCCTTCTTGATCGTTCGATTGATATAAAAAAAGGTAAACACCAAAATTGAAACGCCGACAAAGGCGGCAATGACAAATATAACGTAGGGGTTCATAGACCTCTCCTTTGTACGAATATGGGAAAAGCAGTAACACTTCCCATTTGGAGAGAAGCAGTTACTGCCGATGGTGCGGGTAACAGGGGTCGAACCTGCACTCTGTGAAGAACCGGATCCTAAATCCGGCGCGTCTGCCAATTCCGCCATACCCGCATACGGAACATACAACAAAACAATTATAGCATATATTCCCTGCTTTGTCAAGATGCGTTTATATTTGGAAAAAACTTTCGTTTTTTTATTGACAAACGCTTGGAATTCGTGTATAATTATATTGACAATCTAACTATTTTGAATTTTAAGGAGGAGATGCTTATGAATCCTTACGTTATTTTTACAGACTCTGCCTGCGATATCGTACCCGAAACACTGGCACAGTGGGGCGTTCGCTGCCAATCCCTTACCGTTCGTTTTGACCATATTGACAAGGATTTCGCGGACGGCGAGATGCCCGTGACCGAATTCTATCAGAATATGCGTGACGGTCACATCGCCAAGACCTCAGCTGTAAACGCCGAGTCCTTCCGCACCCTTTTTACCGTGGAGCTGGAAAAAGGTAATGATATACTGTACCTTGGCTTCTCTTCAGGTCTTAGTACAACGTCCGTGCAGGCAGAGGTAGCCGCTTCCGAGTTGCGCGAGCAGTATCCCGATCGCAAGATCATTACGGTGGATACCCTGGCCGCGTCTGCTGGCTTCGGTATGCTGGTGTATCTGGCAGTTGAGAAGAAAAACGCCGGCGCGACCATCGAGGAGGTCGAGGCGTATATCCGTGACCTCATTCCCCGTCAGTGCCATTTCTTTACGGTTGACGATCTCGTATACCTCAAGCGCGGCGGCCGCGTCAGCCCTGCCGTGGCACTCGTGGGCGGTATGCTGAGCATTAAGCCCGTGATGCACGTGGACGACGAGGGACACCTGATCAAGATCGGCACGGTGCGCGGCCGCAAGAAGTCCCTTGAGGAATTGGCCAACAAGTTTGCCGAGCTGGCGCTTGATCCCGAGGATGTGATCTTTATTTCGCACGGCGATTGCATGGATGACGTAAACCTGCTTTGCGATATGCTCAAGGCACGCGGAGCCAAGGAGGTCAAGATCATTACCTATGTTGGCACGGTCATCGGTGCTCATTCCGGCCCCGGTACTATGGCGCTGTTCTTCCTTGGTAAGAATCGGTGATTGCATATAGATAGATAATACTACAAAAACCTCGCCAAGCCGAAGCTTGGCGAGGTTTTCGTAGTGAAGTGAGAGGGCTCTGAACCCCGCCTCGCAAGTTCGGCAACAAGCTGCACCTGAGTAAATACAAACGTAAAACGCCTCGGGCAGCTTACACATGGGGTTTCTCTGAAGACGCCTCGTATGACTCTTGGTTGACACGTGTAGCTATTGTCGGCGTCATGGACGATATCTCCTGACAAAATAGGTTGCCCCATCGAACAAACGAAAGGCTTGAATAGTCTTACCCAAAAAGCCCAGCTCCTTGATATAAAATCGAGATCTACTACTGGTACACACAAAACAATAATCCCGACGATTCTCACTTGGATGATCGTTGGGATTTTTACTTGCTGTCAAAACGGAGGGTAGCGGCAACGCATCGGAACATCATCTATACCAAAGACATCACGACCAGCCGTGGAGCATAAAGAAAAACCAGCCAAACCGTGTGGTTCGACTGGTTCTACTATGGTGGAGATGAGGTGTAATCACGCATTCTCACGCAGAGGGGGAAATGTGAAAATGAAAGGTAGCGGTCGGGCTGTACCGCTCATTTTCATGTGCGGTTTTGATGGGGCTTTCGGGCAGGATTGGCTGGGCAAAACGGGGATAGCAGGAACGGTTACAGGGGTAGATGGTGGAGGGTACCGCAATCAATACCTATCAGCATACACAGTTCCCTATCAAAAACAAAGGAACGGTTTTATGACGTTGGATCGGTTTGTAATCTCACCTCATTTTCAGAGATAACATAGTTTTCCCCAACCTGATATGCTGAAAACAGGGTTTTTCAACCGTTTTGTTCGCTCGATAGTCAGAATTTTTGCACCGATGCTGTGAAAATTCGTTTTTATAACATTTCAGAAACAAATCGCCAACAAAACTCAAAAATCGGTATCGTATAATAATGTCACAATGAAACGAAAGAAACAGGAGTATTATGGAAAACAACACTTTCAGCTACAATTATTCGGCAGTGAGAAACAAGGAAGTCGAAAGCATCAGAAACAAATATATACCTCGTGAGGAAAGCAAGCTCGAAAGACTCAAAAAGCTTGACCTGCGCGTGCAAATGGCAGGTACGATCGAAAGCCTTTGCTTCGGTATCGTAGGGGCGCTCGTCTTCGGTATCGGAATGTGCTTCTTCCTTGACGTGTTCACGGGCGCGGCTTGGCTCACAGCTCTCTTGATGGTGCTCGGCGCGGTCATTATGATCCCTGCCTATCCGATATACCGTCGCATTGCACGTAAAACAAAGACAGCGCTTACACCCGAAATTCTTCGCTTGTCCGAAGAAATGATCAATGCTCAAAAAAATTGAGTA
>CAJGEA010000064.1 GCA_904502015.1 uncultured Clostridia bacterium
GTGCTGCCTGCACCCATAAACGTGATTTTTGCCATTTGTTTGATTACCCCCGCGACGATGCACGGGCCACCCGTGGGATTTTGCACGGTGGCTCCTTTCGGTGAAATTGGTTATAGTATATCGAAAATTGAGTCGGATGTCAATAGAAAATGGGCAAAATGCAATATAAAAATGTAATATTTTTAAAAATTAAACAAATGATTTAAAAGTAAACGAAAACGAGAGATAGACAAAAGGGGATTGGGACGGCGCGACCGCAGTGATCTGAAAGTGCTGTTTCAAATTTGGATTTATCGGGGAGGCGAGGAGAACGACTGTGCCCACACCCCCTCAAGAACCTTCAAAAATATTGCCAAAAGATATTGTCAAATATATATTTTTCAAGTTTTTTGAAGTCCAGAAACTTTTTTTCAAAAAAGTTTCTGGTGGGGTGCAGGGGTGAAACCCCTGCGAGACAAACCCCAATTTGATACCCGCATTCCCATCAGAGGAGATGGTTGTCGCGAAACAACCGCTCCTGCCCCAAAGCCGTACCCCGAGTGCCTGTAAGCGCCGTTTGAAGGCGGACTTCGATCCGTGACGACGCGTGGACGCGTGGACGCGTGGACGCGTGGACGCGTGAATGCGGGTGTTTATCCCGTTGGGGCTCGTCTGTTGAAAGGACACGCGAAAGAAACGAGGATGGAAAAGAATGGAAAACGAATGGATAAAACAAGATAAAATGGAAATAAAAGGGGAGTTCCGGGCGATGTTTTGAAATTTTGTGCAAATTGCGAGGGTGTAGAAAATCAATGTCGATTTTTGTGCATTTTGCCATACCTGTCACGCGAACGCATGATGTTATACTGTGAAAAACTTGTGAAGAACGTCCGCTGATCACTTGAACTTTGTAAATAATTTGCGAACAAATCGAAAACAATGGCGAATATTTCGTGAACAAACAAGCATCGTTTACAGAAATTTGCACCGAAATTTACGCAAAATTCAAAATCCCCGTAGCGTGATGCGGTCATGTGACCGCGACACCTGACGTGAGATAAACCGCGCCACACCCGTGAACAAACCGTGAACGAGAAGAAGTAGGCGTTTTTGCGCGCCTCTTATATGTATAAAAAAATCTCACCTCTTGACTTTTGTGGGGAATTGTGGTATGATGTAACGGTCAAATTAGGGTGTTTTGCAAGGACCCCCGCCGAGATTTGACACGCTGACTTTCGGACAAATCGGCTTGCTGTGCCAGAAAGGGTGATGGGACGAAGCAATTTTCCGCAAGTGGGCGCTCAAACTCTCGCTCGCCTGCCTTTATGCGTCGCGCTGTTTTCGGCGTCTGGCTTCGCCATAGCCTCCCGTGCCAACCTCTGCACGGTCGGCGATGGACGTCCGACTGCCGGGAGGGCCGAAGCTGGCGGACGTGCAGGAGAGTCATCGGGGGCTATGCCGCGTTTGCGGTATGCCTGACGGCATGATACCCTGCGGGAAGCGGTCTTGGCCGCTGACCAAAAATCACACAGGAGGAAAAATTGAATGAGAGGAACGAAATTTAAGAGACTGGCGGCATTCCTGCTGAGCGCGTCTATGCTTCTTGGCAGCTTTGCGGTCGTCGCGTCTGCGGCAGAGCAGGATTCGTCCGGTGGTTCTATTACCGACGTGTCGCTGGAAGAGCTGAGAGAGCTGCTCAACGCAATTTCGTACGAAGAATACGCCGAGGCGAACAAGGATGTCCCCCGCGGGACTGAGGCGGTTGATGTGCCCATCGCCGACTACGTCGCCGATGGCGAGGGCTTTGAGTACCGCACCGAGGGCGGCCGAGAGGCGCTCTATACGCCTCACAACGGATCGGTATCGTGGAAGGTGAACGTGCCTGCCACGGGCAAATACGCGATCAAGCTGGAGTACTACCCCAACCAGAACCGCTCGACCTCCATTGAGCGTATTCTGAAGATCAATGACAAGGTTCCCTTTGCCGAGGCACGGTTCCTGACCCTGCCCAAGCGTTGGGTCAACGACTACACCGACGCCGTTCTCACCCCCGGCGCCAAGCAGTCGGCAGAGGCACTGGCCGATCTCGCCAAGGAGGCGGGCTATAAGGACGTGCGCGTGGAGGACGGTAAGGTTTACATCGGCTTCCCTGATTATGTGACTCAGTCCATGTCGGAGTTCGCGGATGATTACCGCGTGCGCTTCTTCCAGACCGATATCACGGACAACGAGATCCGTCCCACCGCCAAGGACGAGCCCGCGTGGATGACCTACTACCTGAAGGATTCCACCGGCTACTACATCGACAACTTTGAGTTCGTGCTGGAGGCCGGCGAGAACACCATCACGCTGGAGGGCCAGAACGAGCCCATGTCCATCGCGGCCATCACCCTGTATCCTCTGGAGGAAGTTGTTTCCTATGAGGATTACGCTAAGAAGTATGAAAATGCGCCCGTCGGTCAGGACGTTATCAAGATCGAGGCTGAGCATTTCACAATCGCTTCCAACAAGACCATCTACGCGGTTGAGGACCGCGCCTGCGCGATCAACTCTCCCACCGACACCTCCTGCTCGCTGCTCAACACGGTGGGCGGTGAGAAGTGGGCAACCGCGGGCCAGTGGGTGGAGTACAGCTTCCAGGTCAGCACCAGCGGTATGTACGATATCGTATCTCGCTTCCGCCAGAACATTCTGGACGGTATGTATACCTGCCGCGCCATGTACCTGTATAGCGATGGCCTGGCAGCGGGTGCCGACGGCTACTACAACGGCGCGCCCTTCGCCGAGGCTCAGAAGCTGGTTTACGACTACGATGACAACTGGCAGGTTACCGCGCTGTCCGGCGGCGAGCAGGACGAGAACGGTAAGGACGCTACTTACGCCGTGTATTTTGAAAAGGACGTAACCTACACCGTCCGCTTCGAGGTTACTCTGGGCCGTATGGGCGATGTCGTCCGCCGCGTCGAGGCCGTTCTGAACGCAATCAACACGGCCTACCTTGATATTATTAAGCTCACGGGTACCACCCCCGATAAGTACCGTGACTACGGCTTCTCTCAGGTTATGCCCGACACCATGAAGAGCATGGTTATCCAGTCCCGCGAGCTGACGGCTCTGGCAAAGGAGCTGACCGAACTTGCCGGCGAGAAGTCCTCCAACGTGGCAACGCTGGAGAAGGTGGCCCGCCTGCTTGAGGAGATGGGTACCGACGACGATGACGTCGCAAAGAACCTCTCTAACCTCAAGACCTACATCGGTACGATGGGTACCTTCCTGTCCGACGCGCAGACTCAGCCTCTGCAGCTGGACTACATTATGATCCAGCCCGTGGACTCCAAGCTGCCCAAGGCAACTCCCAATTTCTTCGAGTCCTTCATCCACGAGGTCAAGGGCTTCTTCCAGAGCTTCTTCCGTGATTATAACAATCAGGGCGCGCTGGTAGAAACCGACGAGGATTCCACCGAGGTCTGGTTCGCTACCGCGCGTGACCAGTCGCAGGTTATCCGTAACCTTGTCAACAACGACTTCACCCCCAACACCAACATCTCGGTTGATCTCAAGCTGATCGCCGGCGGTACCCTTCTGCCCTCCATTCTGGCAGGCTCGGGCCCTGACGTATATCTCGGTATGGGCGCGGGTGAGGTTATCAACTACGCCATTCGTTCCGCAATCCTCTCCGTCGAGCATTTCGACGACTTTGAGGAGACCGCGGCCAACTTTACCGACGCCGCTATGCTGGTGCTTGGTATTGAGGATGCCGACGAGCAGATGCACTACTACGGTCTGCCCGAGTCGCAGGGCTTCCCCATGATGTTCGTCCGCATCGACATTCTGGCAAACCTCGGCCTTGAGGTTCCCAAGACGTGGGATGATATCATGGCTTGCATCCCCACTCTGCAGGCCAACAACATGCAGATCGGTCTTTCCACAGACTATAAGATCTTCATGTACCAGATGGGCGGTGACCTGTTTGCCGACGACGGTATGCGCATCAATCTGGATTCCCAGCTCGGTCTGGCGGCCTTCGAGAAGACCTGTAACCTCTTCACCATGTATTCCTTCCCCTATAAGTACGACGCCGCTAACCGTTTCCGTACGGGTGAGATGCCCATTCTGCTGGGTGACTACACGGGTACGTACAACCAGCTCAAGGTTTTCGCGACCGAGATCGAGGGTAAGTGGTCCTTCATGCCTCTGCCCGGTGAGATCCAGGCTGACGGCTCCATCAACAACGTGTCCATCGCGGGTGTGGCCGCAACGGTTATGGTTAAGGGCTGTGAGGAAGATAAGCAGCAGTCCGCATGGGAGTTCATGAAGTGGTACACCGGTGACAAGTGCCAGGTGGACTACTCCAACGAGATGGTTGCCATCCTCGGTCCCTCTGCAAAGCAGGCCGTCGCGCACAAGAACGCACTGGCCAGCCTGCCCTGGACCACCGCAGAGTACGAGCAGGTTCAGCTCCAGTTCAACAACCTTGCATCCGTGCCCAACTACCCCGGTGCGTACATCATTGACCGTTATACGGGATTCGCGTTCCTGAGCGCGTATAACGAGAAGGTCAACCCCTCGGATGCGATGCTCTCTCACATCAACGCCATCAACAAAGAGATCGAGCGTAAGCGTAACGAGTTCAATCTGGAAACGCTGTCCGACGGTGAGAACGATTACAAGGATCTGCTCACCAAGCGTCTGACTCAGATCGGTCAGATCGTTGGCTTCATCCGCGACAACAGCGAGTACAAGTCGGAGTACGACGCGCTCCTCGCCCAGATCGAGGCAGCCATCATCAGTGACGACGCCGCCGAGCTTGCTGCCGCCGCTGAGGCCGTGAACGAGCTGCTCAAGACGTTGGATCCCGACGGCTCCATCTTTGCGGCCGACAGAACCGAGGTCATGGGCTACGATATGAGCGATACCTCGCTGACCAAGGCCCAGAAGAAGAAGCTGCGCAAGTGCTTCTCCTACGAGGTTTATAAGAACACCTCTAACCTTGTTACCCAGCTCAAGTGCGCTGAGGACTTCCTGTCCGACGCCGCACGTTTGACTCCTGTTAAATAATAAGGAAGAAAACTGAGCGAACAGATTATTTCATTCTATAAAAGGAGAGAGAGTAAATGGCTACCGCTACCAAGAAAAAACAAGCCGCCTCGCGGGAGCTGACGATGACTCAGTGGAAGCTCAAAGAGATGAAGCAGAACTGGATCGCCTACGTTATGGTTGGTCCGTACATGTTGCTCTTCACCCTCTTTACCATCGTCCCCGTCGTCATGTCAATCCTCATCAGCTTCACAGACTTTAATATGTTGGAATTCCCCAACATTGTGTGGATGAAGAACTACGTGACCCTGTTCTTTGACGACGACATTTTCTTGACCGCCTGCAAGAACACCTTCATCTTCGCGGCGATCGTGGGTCCCGCATCCTACATCATGTCCTTCCTTGTGGCGTGGTTCATCAACGAGCTGCCCCCCAAGGTGCGCGCGCTGGTCACGCTGATCTTCTACGCGCCCTCCATCTCGGGTCAGGTCTTCCTGATCTGGGGTACCCTGTTCTCGTCTGACTCTTACGGTTGGGCAAACGCCATCCTCATGGAGCTGGGTATCATTGATGCCGAGATCCTGTGGTTCCAGGATGCCCGCTACGTCATGCCGCTGTGTATCATCGTTTCTCTGTGGACGTCGCTCGGTACCTCCTTCCTGTCCTTTATCGCAGGTCTTCAGGGTATCGACCACTCCCTGTTTGAGGCGGGTGCCGTGGACGGCGTTAAGAACCGTTGGCAGGAGCTGTACTATATCACCCTGCCTTCCATGAAGCCCCAGTTGATGTTCGGCGCAATCATGTCCATCACGGGTTCGTTCGGCTTCGGCGGTATCGTTACCGCGCTGGCCGGCTTCCCCTCGGTTGACTACTGCGCACATACCATCATGCACCATCTCGAAGACTACGGCGGACAGCGTTACGAGATCGGTTACTCGTCCGCTATCGCTACCATCCTTTTCTTGATCATGATTGGTGCCAACATGCTGGTCAAGAGAATTATTTCTAAGCTCGGAACATGAGGTACTTGATATGGCAAAATTAAGAACAAGAAAGCATAAGGTCGTCCTCGCCCGCTCCGCGGGCGGTGACGCCGGTATTTCGGTGATCCTGATCATTCTGGGCGCATTCATGTTCCTTCCCATGGTGTACGTCGTCATGCAGGCACTCAAGCCTCTGGATGAGCTGTGGATGTATCCCCCCCGTTTCTATGTAAAGAGCCCCACCCTGCGTAACTTCCGTGACCTGTTCACCCTGATGAACATTTCGTGGGTGCCCTTCTCCCGTTACATCTTTAACACCGTGCTGAACTCGGTGGCAGGTACCTTCGGTCACCTCCTGCTGGCTTCTATGGCTGCATACGCGCTGGCGAAGATCAAGTTCCCCGGCCGCGCAACCATGTTCCAGATGGTTCAGCTCTCCCTGATGTTCAACTCCACGGTATCCGCCATCACCTCCTTCATTCTGATGTCCGCCCTCGGCTGGCTGGATAACTACCTCGCGATCATCGTACCCGCATGGTGCTCGTCGCTGGGTCTGTACTTGATGAAGCAGTTTATGGATACCAACGTTAACGACTCGGTTCTGGAGTCCGCCCGACTGGACGGCGCGAGCGAGTTCAAGACCTTCTGGGTCATCGCAATGCCCATGGTTAAGCCCGCGTGGCTGACTCTGATCATTTACAGCTTCCAGGGTCTGTGGAACGCAGGCGCTTCCATGTATATCTACTCCGAGCAGTACAAGTCGTTCAACTACGCCATCGGCCAGATCACGGCGGGTGGTATCAAGCGTGCGGGCGCGTCCGCCGCGGCACAGGTTATCATGATGCTCGTGCCCATTACGGTATTCGTTATATCGCAGTCCAATATCATTGAAACCATGGGTTCCAGTGGTATGAAGGATTAAGGAAAGGAGGAAACAGAATATGACTCATACGAAGAAGATTCTCTGTATCCTCTTTGCCGTGCTGATGGTGGTTTCCTGCTGTGCTGTCACGGCAGGTGCCAGCTCGGCCTTCCAGACTTATGTGTACGACATCTACGGAAAGCCTCTGTATTCCCCCGATGCCTACACCGCAATCTCTGCGGTTGACTCCAAGGCCATGGGCCTGGACATTCCGCTGGAGAACCCCGGAGACATGGTGACCGACCCCGACCAGAACGTCTACATCGCCGACACGGGTAACAACCGTATCGTGGTGCTGGACCGTTACTATAAGGTTAAGTTCTACATCACCAATTTCTCCAACGACCAGGGTGTTCCGGACTTCCTGACGGGCCCCCAGGGCGTGTTCGTCAGCGAGCCCAACTCCAAGTACCCTGAGCGTCTGATCTGGGTCTGCGACACCGGCTCCAACCGTATCGTGGTATTTGACGCCGAGGGTAACTTCCAGCGCGTCATTGAGGAGCCCGAAAGCTCCCTGTTTGACGAGGACTCGGTGTATAAGCCCGTGGCTCTGGCCGTGGACGCATACAACCGTCTCTACGTCGTATCCTCCACCACCTACCAGGGTGTCATCGTCATGACTGACGAGGGCCAGTTCACCGGCTTTATTGGTGCGCAGGCCGTTAGCATGTCCGCCTGGGAGATCATCTGGCGCCGCTTCCAGACCAAGGAGCAGCGCGAGAACTCGGAGCAGAAGGTGTCTACCGAGTTTAACAACATTACCATCAACCGCCAGATGGGTCTGGTTTACGTTACCACCTCCACCATTGACGACGGTGCCGTTGAGGGTGCCATCCGAGGTAAGGACAAGACGGGTACCAATGCTCCCGTTAAGCTCCTCAACGCCAACGGTGACGAGATCATGAGACGTAACGGCTTCTGGCCGCCCGCGGGTGAGGTTGACTTCGCTACGGGCCAGACCGACGAGATCACGGGCGTGTCCCGTATCATCGACGCCGCCGTAGGCCCCGAGAACACCTGGTCTATCATCGACGAGAAGCGTAACCGTATCTTTACCTACGACTTCGACGGTAACCTCCTGTTCGCCTTCGGTGACTCCAACAACAGTAACATGCTGGGCGGTCAGGGTACCAACGGTCTGGAGGCCATTGCCTACCAGGGAACCAAGATGCTGCTGCTGGATAAGACCAACGATAACATCACGGTTCTCCAGAGAACCGAGTACGGCGACGTTCTTCTGCAGGCCATCGCGGCTGAGGCAACCCAGGACTTTGATCTCGCGATCAACCTGTGGACCGACGTGCTGAAGCGTAACTCCAACTTCGACTCGGCCTACGTCGGTATCGGTCAGGCTATGTTCCGTAACAAGGACTACGAAAACTCCCTGACCTACTTTGAGTCTGCGTACGACACCGATAACTGGTCGGCCTCCTATAAGGAGATCCGTAAGGAGTGGATGTCTACCTACTTCCTGCTCCTGCTGGCCATCATCGTGGCGCTGATCGCAGGTGTTGTCCTGTTCTTCAAGGTTATGGGCAAGATCAACACCCGCGTAGCTACCTCGGGCAAGAAGCGCACCTTCGGCCAGGAGATTGCCTACGGCTTCTACGTCATTTTCCATCCCTTCGACGGCTTCTGGGATCTGAAGCACGAAAAGCGCGGCTCTCTGCGCGGCGCGATCTTCTTCGTGATCCTCGCCATTGCCGCCTTCTACTATCAGGCCATCGGTCAGGGCTACCTGCTGGATCCGTTCGGCGGTTTCGCCAGCGTTTGGGCGCAGATTCTGGGCGTTCTCGTCCCCCTGTTCCTGTTCGTTCTGGCCAACTGGTGTCTGACCACCCTGTTCGAGGGTGAGGGCAGCTTCAAGGACATCTTTATTGCATGCTCCTACAGCCTCCTGCCCCTGCCCCTCCTGATCGTTCCCGCTACCATCTATTCCAACTTCTGCATTACCACCGAGGCGGATATCATTGGATTTATCTCCACGATCGCCTTCATTTGGTTGGGCCTGCTCGTATTCTTTGGCACCATGGTGACACACGATTACTCCATGGGTAAGAACGTGATCACCGTGCTTGGTACCGTCGTAGGTATGGTGTTCATCATGTTCATCGCCATCCTGTTTACCACCCTGATTGGAAAGATTGTCGGCTTGGTTACCAATATCGTAACCGAAATTCAGTTCAGAATGTAACGCAGAGAGGAGAAATTTGAATATGAATATAAAGAAATTCTTATCGCTCTTCCTGGCGGCTCTGATGCTGTGCGGCGTGCTGACGAGTTTTTCGGTCATTGCAGTGTCGGCTGAAGAGACAACCACGGCTCCGGCCGAGGAAGAGGAAACCGAGATTGACTATACCACCGAGGTATACGCCACTCCCGAGGATAAGCTCGCTACCATGAAGCTCAACACCACCAAGGGCAACTTTCAGATCTACTCTGATGAAAAGTCCGGTGAGGTAGCCGTAAAGGATCTGCGCTCGGGCCAGATCATGTTCACCAACCCCTACGACGTAGGCGCAGCCACCGCTTCTACCGAAAAGAAGTACGAGGTGCTGTCCCAGATCATCGTTAAGTACACCGAGAACGGTCGTGACAAGGAGTACACCAGCTATGAGTACGCCGCCCTGCGCGATCAGATCAAGGTAAAGAACATCAAGAAC
>CAJGEA010000065.1 GCA_904502015.1 uncultured Clostridia bacterium
CACAATACGGGAAGATTTGTTCATAATTACAGTTCCCTCCTACGGTTCTTTTTCTTGACGAGCTTTTCGGGGTCCTTGACGTAGCTGCGTACCACGCTGCCGCAATCACGGCAGATGACGTGATACAGAGACGCGCCGAGCCACGCGCCCTCTTTCGAGGCCAGCGCGCCGTAGCCGCCTTGATATCCCTCCACAAATTCTGTGCCGCCGCAAAACGGGCAGGCACTCAGTTTGATTTCCTTCACGGGCTCACTTCCTTTCTATCATCTTGATCCCATTATACCACAACTTTTTGATGTTGTCAAGCGATTGGATAAAAATTTCTAAAGAATTTTTATAATTCACAAAAAATTGGAAAGAAAACATCCGAGCCCTTCAAATTTGGATTTATCGGTCTGTTTATTTTATGTACTTTTCTCCCACCAGCGGGAGAAAAGTACCAAAAGAGGCGCCGTTCAAGAGGAAACCTACGGTTTCCCTTGAAAATCCCTTCCCTTGCATGGTGCGCGCCGTGGCTTCGCCACGTTGATTGCGCGCCATACACACCTATACCCGTTGTGCCGAGTTGTCGACAGCTGTCGACCAACTCGGTCGCGCAGAGAACGCGCGAGGTGGGAAGGTATTTGCACCAAGAGAAGGAAAACTGTAATTTTCCTTTTGGGGAAAGCTAAATCAAGATAAGCCAGCCGTCTTAAAAACCCCTGCCCATACCGTGCCATCTGTGTCTGACCGAGTTGGTCGACATGCCGACATGTCGGCGGTCGACAACTCGGCCGAATGGCTTTAGATTTGTATGGCGCGCAATCAAACGCGGCTGTGCCGCGTGCGCGCATCATCGAGGGAAAAGATACTTAAGGAAAACCGTAGGTTGTCCTTAAGTGGCGCTCTTTTGGTACTTTTCTCTCGCCGTGGAGAGAAAAGTACATAAATGCTAACAAACAGATAAACCCCAATTTACCGGTCACAGATCAAGAAACGACCGACGTGTCCAAATGGCGAGCCGGTCGTTTTTGTTCCATATATTATAGTATAATTAACTTGCGCGGCGGGAGCGGCGCGCCTTGACATCCCGCACGATCTGGGGCAGATACACCAGCGGCAGGTAGATCAGGAGTATGATCACAGCGGCGTACATATACCAGTAGTCGAACGGAATGAGCTTGTAGAACAGCGCCATGGCGGGGTTGCCGCAATGATCCAGCGAGAACATATAGTTCACCTGCACGAGATTGCCCGACGGATTGATGACGTTGTGTGCCACGCAATAGTCGTTGATGAGCAGATTGGCAAAATGTATAAGGGTATAGATGCCCATGGTCAAGCCGATGGTGGACGGGATGCACCGATAGTCCAACTTGACGTACCCCAGCTTGAACAGGTAGATCATCACACCGAACTCAAACGCATGGGGTATATAAAAGAAGAAGAAGGTAGCCGACGGGATCACAAAATTCGCGCCCTCGGAATTGAAGATCAGCGCGAGCAGAGACCCCAGACACCACACCAGCAGCAGATTGCCAATGGTACGATTACGGGTCAGCACCACGATGGGCAGAAGAATGGCGGAAATGGAGCACATGTGCAGAGGCAGGTACTCCAGCGGGCTATTCCATTTCACGAGATTGAAGATCACGGCGGCAATGCCCATCATCGACAGGCAAAACAGCACGATGGTTCTGGCCTTTTGCGGCAGATATTTCAAAAGATAATACACGCCGATCAGCATAGCCGCGGCGATAGCGAGGGTGGCGAAGTGGACAACGCCAAAGGAACCCCAAAGCATAGTCAGTTCTCCTATCAGTCAAAGTATTTTGGCCAAGTGTCGTTTCTGTTCGCTCACTTGCGGCGAATGCGGACGAGGGTGGCAATTCCCTCCCCCAGCGCGTCACACAGCGCGTCCACGTCGGCCTCGGTGTTACGGGCCGAGAGACTCACGCGCAGGGTGCAATCCGCCTCGTGTGTCGAGAGTCCGAACGCGAGGAGGGACGGACTGGTGTGGGTATCGTGCGAGGAGCAGGCAGAGCCGCTTGACACGCAGATTCCCTTCCCCGACAAGAAATTCAGCATGGTCTGGGACTTGATATCGGGCAGAGTCAGGCTGACGATATGGGGCGCGCGGACGGCAGGACGGTTTACCTGCACCCCCATCTCGGCAAGGCGCGATTCCAGTCGCTCACGCAGAGCGGTCATGTGCGCACAATCGGCGGCACGGGTAGCAAATCCGACCGAAGCCGCCGCACCGAAGCCGCAGATGCCGATGACGTTCTCTGTGCCCGACCGCAACCCAAACTCTTGACCGCCTCCCGTCATGTAAGGAACGATCCGCTTGGTCTTGAGAATCTCAGTGTGGATATAGAGCGCGCCCACGCCCTTCGGGCCGTGAATCTTATGGGCGCTGACCGTCACAAGGTCGGCAGAAATCCCCGACGGAGTAAACGGAACCTTGAGAAATCCCTGCACCGCGTCACAATGAGTGACGGTGCGGCTGTCCTTGGCCTTCGCCGCGGCAAACACCCGCGCCACGTCAAAGCGCGCGCCCGTTTCGTTGTTCACCATCATCATGGACACCAGCAGCGTGGGCTCGGACAGGGCGGCGATCGCCGCCTCGGTATCCAGCAATCCGCCGCGCGTGGGGATGCGCACCACCTCCAGCCCGTCGGCCTCCAGACGGCGCATAGCCATCTCCACCGAGGGGTGCTCGGAGTCGGTGGTGATGACCCGCCGTCCAAAGCGACGGGGCTTGGCGTACACCGTGCCGAAAATGGCGGTGGCACTCGCCTCGGTACCAGACGCGGTAAAGATCAATTCACCGGGGCGCACGGCGCGCAGTCCCAGCGCCGCCGCCACCTGTCCGCGCGCACGCTCGATGAGCGCGTGGGCATCCTGCCCCACCTTATGCAGGGAGGAGGGGTTGCCAAAGCACGCCATCGCCTCCTCCATGGCCTTCACGGCCTCGGGGCAGAGGGGGGTGGTCGCGCTGTTATCCAGATAGATCAAGGGTTGATTCATAGAGTCACCTGTACCAAAGCCGATTATTTCATGTCCCGCCAAAAGGTCAGGGACTCCTGCATGGTCTGCACCTCACCGAGATGCTTATCGTAATTTTCGGGCAGAGCCGTGTAGGTCATGATATAGATCATAGTGGAATACACGCAGCACGCCTGACGGGTCTTGTAGGTCACGCCGCCCAGCGTGTAGGTATACTCGTAGATGGTGGCGTTGCGGTTGCCCAGTTTGCCCTCGGCGGTAGAGAGAAGGGTGTAGCCGTCCAGCGTACTCCTGTAATACTTCTCGCAGTACTCCCAGTAGTCCGCCACGCTGTATCCCTCGTCCTCGGGGAGGTAGGAGAGCATGGTGACGTTGGAGCGATCCTCCTCCGAGGCGTACACAAGGTAAGCGGCGTTCGTCTTATCGGCGATCCAGGATTCGGGCGCGTAGAATGCGTAGGCAACCTCGCGGTTGGACACGAGCTGCATGCCGTTCAATGCGTACTCCTCGTTGTCGGGGATCTTGCGGTCGTCCTCGCCCCCTTCGTAGGGGTAGGCCTCAAAGATGACGTTGTCCAGAATGCCGTCCACCACGTCAAGCCACGTGTCGAACGTGTCGGCCGTGGACGAGAAGGTAAACAGGTAGAAGCGACCCTGCGCCTTGGTCAGCACCTGACGGTAGCGGTAGGATTTCTCCCCGACAGACGCACCGTAGTACACCTCCTTGGCGCGAACGCCGCCGAGGGTGGTGTCAAACTGACGCTCGAGCTCGTAGTCCCGCATACGCGACACCTCAGAGAGGTGGCAGGCATAGAAATCCTCCAGCGAGGCGGTCACCGCCTCGGCGGTAGTCGACTCGCCGGTAGCCGACTCGGTGGCGGTTTTCTCCCCCTCAGTATCCACCATGGCAAGATCAAACTCCACCTGCGCCATAGTCACGATGGTCTCGGTCGCCAGCGAAATGTAACCGCCCGAAACGCCACCCGCGGTATTGACCGTCCACTGGGTAGGCAGGAACAGGCGGAAATACTCTCCGCGGCAGGTGGCGTACTGGTAGCCGTCGGGCACCTCGCTCTCCTTGGAGCAGCCGACAAAAGCGGTCATCAGTGCAGAGAGCACGAGAATGAGACAAAGCAATCGGGGTAGCATCCCCATACGGTTTTTCATTGGGTTTCTCCTATATTGGATTTGGTTCTTCCGTATAATACACCAAACGTATCAACTGTGTATGAACCGTGGATAAATTTACTTTTCCAGCTTCGCCATAGCGTCCGCCGCCGCCATAATGGCGATGCGGCCGCTCTCGTAGGTCAGGCCGCCCTGGAAGTAGGCGGTATACGGGGGGCGCAGGGGGCCGTCCGCCGACAGCTCGATGGACGAGCCCTGGGTGAACGCGCCCGCCGCCATGATAACGGGGTCGGTGTAGCCGGGCATGGCCCAAGGCTCGGGGGTAACGTGGGAATCCACGGGAGAGCCCGATTGGATGCCGCGGCAGAAGGCGCACAGCGCCTCGGGACTGCCCGTAATGACGGTCTGGATGATGTCGTGGCGCTCCTCGTTCCACGAGGGCTCAACGGGGTATCCCAGCTTCTCAAAGATGTAGGCGGCGAGATGCGCCGTCTTGATGGCCTGCGCCACGGTGTGAGGCGCGTAGAAAAGGCCTTTATACATGGGCTTATTCTGCCCCATAGTCGCGCCGACCTCGCCGCCGCAGCCCACCGAGGTGAGACGGTAGGAGGCAAGCTCCACGGCGCGCTTGGTGCCCGCGAGGTAGCCGCCCGTCTCGGCCATGCCGCCGCCGGGGTTCTTGATGAGCGAGCCGATGATGAGGTCTGCGCCCACGGCGGTAGGCTCGGAGGTCTCCACGAACTCGCCGTAGCAGTTATCCACCACAACGTAGCTGTCGGGCGAGATGCCCTTGACGAAGGTGACCAGCTCCCCGATCTCGGCAACCGAGAGGGTCTTGCGGTTGAGATAGCCCTTGGAGCGCTGGACAAACACCATCTTGACGCGCCCCGCGTAGGTGCGGAGCTTTTCTTCGATGGTGGCAAAATCAAATTTACCGTCGGCGGTCAGCTCCACTTGATCGTAGTCCACGCCGAAATCGCGGAGCGAGCCGTCACCGGGGTTGCCGCACAGGCCAATGACCTCCTCCAGCGTGTCGTACGGCTTGCCCGCCACCGAGAGCATAATATCCCCGGGGCGCAGAATGCCGAAAAGACCAATGGTGAGGGCCTGTGTGCCGTTGACGATCTGTTGGCGGACGATGGCAGACTCCGCCCCCATGACCTCCGCCCAGATCTCGTCCAGCACCTCGCGCCCGCGGTCGTCGTAGCCGTAGCCGCTGGTGCTGTCAAAATTGGTCGCCGCCACGCGGTGCTCACGAAAAGCGTCCATGACGGTCTGCGTGTTCTCAAATGCGATGCGATCCACCTCGGCAAAGCGAGGAGCGAGCGCCGCCTCGGCCTCGGCGGCAAGCTTCAGTATCCGTTCCGAAAATTGCATGATGTAGTTCCTTTATAAGTACGATTTTATGGGGCTCTGCCCCATACCCCGCTCAAACCCTTTTTGAAAAAAGGGTTTGAGAATCCCAAAAACTTAAATAAATTTAACAAAAAATGCGTGTTGGCAAGCGGTTGTTTTCTCGAAATATTTTCTTCCGAGTTTGCCAGACTTATGCCTGTTCCAAATTATCCTGTTCGGTTGGCTGTTGCTTGGCGGAGGACTCCAATTTTAGCCTTTTGTAGTTAATCAGAGAAAGAACTCCTGACGCAAAAAAGCCTATTATAGGAACCAAAAGCAAGGTCACCATCCACCATTCATCCCCTCCCTCGCAGAGGTATGCAACCAAGCGACACAGACTTCCCGCTGCCACAGCGAACCAACCAACGGATTGTGCCAGCCAGAAGCGTGGCTGGGTCTTTTTCTGATTTGACTCTTTTTTCATATGTACCTTCCATTTCTAATGAACATTCTTAACAAGAGAAATAAACAATCCTTCTGTTATGTAACAAAGCCCTGATAGAAAATCCTTTTAGGGTTTTTGAAGGGAGCCCGAGGGAAACTTTTGCAAAAGTTTCCCTCAGTCGCGTCCCTATCACCCCCGCAACCACGCGACGGTCAGAGCCACGCAGGCGTCGGCGTCGGCGAGGTCGAGCATTTCCACGCCCGAGTGGACGTAGCGGGTGGGGACGGACAGGGCGGCGGCACGCACGCCCGCGCCGCTCATCTGGATGGCGGCGGTATCGGTACCGCCTGCGACCAGGATCTCGAACTGGTGACGGATATCATTAGCCTTCGCAACGGCGGCCAGCTCCTCGGTCAGCTCGCGGTCGCAGATGAGGGAGTTATCCTTGAGCTTGATGGCGGCACCGCCGCCCACCGAGCAGGCCATGGGCTTCGAGCCGATGCAGTCGCCCGTGAGGGTCACGTCAAAGGCAAGGCCCAGATCGGGGTTGATGCCGAAGGCCGCGGTGCGCGCACCGCGCAAGCCGACCTCCTCCTGCACCGAGAAAACGAAATACACGTCATCACGGACTGGGGTTTCCTTGATCGCCTCGGCGATCTTGACGAGAATGGCACAGCCGATGCGGTCGTCCAGCGGTCTGCCCGCGATGCGGCGGCCGCACAGACGGGTAATACTGCCCTCCAGCGCACAGAACTCACCGATGGAGATCTTGCGCTCGGCCTCGCGGCGATCCTTCGCGCCAATGTCCACGTATACCTTCTCCGCCTTAATATCAGCGGGGGCGGTGCCGACCTCGGGCACGAGAATACCCTTCATGCCGTTGCCGAAGGTCACCTTGCTGTAAGCGGCGGCGACGTAATTGATGCCGCCGATGGGGGCAACGCGGATAAATCCGTTGTCCTCAATGTAGGTCACGAGGAAGCCGATCTCGTCCATGTGGGCGCAGAGCATGATCTTGCGGCGCGCGCCGTCGGGGGCAGTACCCTTCTTCTCGGCAATGAGCGAGCCCATAGGATCGGTCCACACGCGGTCGCACAGAGGGGCAACGATGGAAAGCAGCTTGTCCGAGATCGCCTTCTCGCGTCCCGAAATTCCGCGCACGGCGGTCAGATTCTTAATCAGATTGAGCATATCGGTAAATTCCTTTCAAATAGCAAAATTAGTCAGCCTTTGTAGTGACCGGCCTCCCGGACGGTCCGGGCGTTGGGTATTTGCCTCACAAATAGGTGTTAGGAAAGCTTCCAGCTTTTCAGCATAGCCACAACGAGGCGGCAGATGGCCTCGTGATCCTCATAAGCCGCCACGCAGGACGCGCTGTGAATGTAGCGCGTGGGCAGGGAGAGCGCCATAACGCGCACGCCCGCCAGCGATCGCTGAACATGGGCGGCGTCGTTCGCGCCCGTGGTTGCCTGCTTGATCTGGCAGGCGATCCCGTGTTTCTCGGCCACCGCCTGCGCAAAGCGGATCATGGCGGTGTCGTAGATGGTGCCTCTGTCGGCGAGGGAGATCATTCCGCCCTTGCCCTGTGTCGCCACGCGGGTGGCGGGGGCGGCGTCGGCTACGTCGTTGACGGCCGATGCGTCGATCACGACGGCGTACTTGGGAGCGACACCAAACGCAGCCACAGATGCGCCCGAAATACCGACTTCCTCACAGCGGGTGAAGGCAAAGCACACGTCAAACGGCAGGTCGGTGGGGCGGCGGTACAGCTCGCGCAGGATCTCAATGAGGGCGGCGCAGCCACAGCGATCGTCCAGCGCCTTGCCCTTCATGAAGCGATCGTCCTTGCCGAAAGTCACGAAATCCGAGTGGAAGGTGGCGCAGTCGCCCACCGCCGCGTACTGCTCGGCATCCGCCTTGTCGGTCGCGCCAATGTCGATATACAGCTTCTTGAGGGGCGTGACCTTGGTGCGCTCCTCCTTGGATTGCAGGTGGATGGCCTTGGAGGCGATCACGCCCGCCACGGCGGTGTCCCCGTGCATGACGGTGACCTGGCGGCCGCACAGCACGCGGGGATCAATGCCGCCCACGGTGTCGAAATGCAGATATCCGTGATCGTCGATGCGGGTGATCATCATGCCCACCTCGTCCATGTGCGCGGCGATGAGGAATTTATCGGGGTTATCCTCGTTATAATCGGGGCCGCGGCCCTTGATGGTGGCGATCAGGTTGCCCGCGCGGTCGATGCGGTAGCTGTCGCAGTAGCCCTCGATCTGCTCCGCGATGAAATCGCGCACCGCCTCCTCGCATCCCGAGGGGCCAAAGAGTCCGCACAGCGCGCGAACCAATTCTTTACCAAAGTAAGGCTTCATTTACCAAACACCTCCGCGATCTCCAGAGATTTAACGAACGCACCTACGGCGTCGGCAAGCGCGCGCGCATCGTCCAGCGCCAGCACCTCGGTCGCCGAGTGCATATTCTTGATGGGCAGGCTCACGAGAACGGTGGGAATGCCGTCGGCGGCGATGCCCAGCACGTTGGCGTTCGTGCCCGTATTGCCCGCGCACGCGCTAACGGTGTAGGGCACGCCTGCCGCGCGGCAAGCCGCCTCGGTCATGCGGGTCAGGCGGCGGTCAGTAATCGTTGCCACCGCGATGTCCACGCCCTCACCCATGGGCGAGAGGGGAATATCCTTGACCTCGGGGACGGTGGCGTGCGTGACGTCAATGACCAGCGCATAATCGGGGCGGATACCAAAGCCCGCCACCTTCGCGCCCGCACCGCCCAGCTCCTCAAACGCGGAGAGCAGGAGGTACACGTCGCCCGCCAGCTCGCGGCGGGACACAGCGTCCACGCCGAACACGGCACAGGCGGCGCACGCCTTGTTATCAAACGCCTTGCCCGAGAGACGGCCGTTCGCCATCTCACGGTAAACGGGCTTGAATCCCACGGGTGTGCCGATGGGGCAGATCTCCTCCAGCTCCTCCTTGGGGTAGCCCGTGTCAATGAGCAGCTGGTCGATGGGCGCAAGCTTGTCCCGATCGGCCTCGGTCATGAGGTGAGGGGCCTTGGCGGCAAACACGCCGTACACGGGACGCTTGCCGTAGAGGATGACCTCGCCCGCGGGCAGGATGCGGGTATCCACGCCGCCAACGCTTGCGACCGTGACAAATCCGCCCTCCTTGATGCCCGTGACCATCATGCCGATCTCGTCAAAATGGGTGTCGATCAGAATTTTGGGCGCGTTCGGGCGGCCGCACTTCTTGATGAAGAGGTGGTTGCCCAGCGCATCCACGCGATGCTCGTCAAATGCGCCGCCAATCAGCGCGCCCACGGCATCCGATGCCTGCCGCTCGCATCCGCTGACCGTCATCAGCGAGCAGAGCGACACAATAAGTTCCTTGAGTGTCATACTGTATTCCTTTCCGCGGGGCAAATCGCCCCGTATTTTCGCCTTTTTATCACCGTATCGCGGTTGAATTATGAAAAAAGGTCGCGTACAAATTGGGGTTTATAGGGGTGTTTCTCTTAATGGGTCATCCTGAGCGCCGCCGCGAAGCGGCAAGTCGAAGGATCTCCTTCCCTCAATGAGATTCTTCGACTTCGGGCTTCGCCCTCCGCTCAGAATGACCCGTTAAGGG
>CAJGEA010000066.1 GCA_904502015.1 uncultured Clostridia bacterium
TACAGCATCTCGTCGGCGCAAGAGAAATCATAGTCGCGCAGAGCGGCCAGGTGAAGCTCGCGGATCGCCACGATGCCCTTATACATATCGGGCTTGGCGTCGGGATCGGGCTGATGGAGCATGCCCTTGTAGCCCTGACCCGTGGTTCTCGGCTTGTTGGTGTAGATGCGGGGGATGATGATGATCTTATCCGACACCTGCTCCTCGATTCTGCGGAGTCTCGAAATATATTCCAGCACGGGCTCGCTGTGGTCAGCCGAGCAGGGGCCGATGACCAGGATGAACTTATCCGAGCTGCCGTCGAACACGGCGCGGATGGCCGCGTCGCGCGCCGCCTTGACCGTGGTCATGCGTTCGGTCAAAGGGTATTCCTTCTTTACATCCTGGGGAATGGGGAGCTTTCTGTGGAAATTCATTGCCATGATTCTGTACCTCGTTCTTGTGTTAGCCGGTTTGGGGATTCAAATTACAAAATAAAAAATCCGCACCTCGATATGCTCAAAAGCACGACGAATGCGGACTGTCCGTATTTTGTTGCCGAAAATCGGGTTACGTTTCGGAATTCACAAAAGTCGGGCAGCCCTTAGCAAAGTAATAAAAGTAGTAAAAATACTTGCTTGCAAACATGGCTACTCCTCCTTCGTGAATGATTTGCGTATATTATACACCTGACAGGACACCTTGTCAAGGTTTTTTTGAAAAAAATTCATGTTTTTTGAAAAATATGATTTGGGGAGGGGACGGGGGCGCCACTCGCACGCACGGTGAACCTGACACTTCCCTATCTTTCACATGAAGACAAGCTTTAGCGGTGCGCAGCACCGCTAAAGCTTGCCCTGATGAAAACCTGACGGTAGCGTCACCGCGGTGAAAAATGGACTGATACCGGGCGATTTACTGTTTGCTGCCCTGTGTCAGCGCCGCCTGACGGTAAGTTCCCTCGGTCTTAGCGCATTCCTCGGCCCAAAGCTGAGCCATATATTCGTAGACAGCCATGGGGATGTCGGGGGTTCCCGCGGACATGGTGGGCAAGAGCATATCCCCCGCAACCTTGGGATCGGTACAGGCGGTGTCATTACGCCAAGCGTCGCGCTCCTCCTTGTTGCGGAGGTTGGGGATCTGCACGCTCACGCCGCCCGCCAGAATGGAGCGATAGGCGAACATACCGGGCAGGAACATATCCAGCGCCTCGTACACGTCGATGGTGTCGGCATTCTCGTCTCCCAGAATCTTGTTGATGAAGAAATACATGGAGTAGAAATCGGAGCCGCCGTGGCCGAAGCCCTCGGCCTGCTCCCGCATGCCCTGATCGGGGTTGTAGGAGCGCAGAGAGCCCGTCTCGTAGCCGCCGTCGTATTCGTCCTTGTTCACGTAGATCTTAAAGATATGTCCGTCCATGGCGTCCTCACGTCCGCACTCCATACGACCCTTGGAGCCGTACATGGAATACCAGATGGAGTTCTTATACAGATTGCCGTGTATCGACTTCACGATGCCGCCGTTCTCCAGAGTCACCATCTCGATACCGAACTGACCGCACTTACGGCCGCATCGGAGTCCGCGCGCGTTTTTCGTGCCCTCAAAGCCCACGACCGAGACGGGGCGCAGACCCGTTGCATGGATGATCGGGCCCAGGGAGTGGGTGCAGTAGAACGTAGCGTAGCCGCCGTTGCGCCAGTGATCGGGCTCTCCATAGGTGATGGAGGGCCAGATGGACTCGCAGTTGTGGATATATTCGCCCTCGCCGTACTCAAACTCGCCGATCTCACCGCTCGCGTAGAGCTTCTTCATCTCGTAGGAGGCAGGCATATAGCAGTAGTTCTCGCCGTAGGCATAGACAAGACCGCTCTCCTCGACGGCCTCCACCAGCTCGACGGCCTCCTTCATAGTCTGAACGGGAAGCACCTCGGAGAACACGTGGAGTCCCTTTTTGAGGCAACGAATAGCAAAGGGTGCGTGCTCGTTGGCGTAGTTGGCCAGCACCACCGCGTCCATGTCGTGCTCGATGAACTTGTCAAAATGATCGTAGAAGGTAATGTTCAAGCCTGCGGCGGCCTCGCGCTGGGCATCCAGGGCCTCGGGGCTTTTGTCGCAGATGGCCACCACCTCGGCGTGGTCGGCTCGCTTGCAGTAGTTGATCATGCTGGTGCCGCGGTAAGCACCCAGCACACCGATGCGGACTTTTTTCATAGGATGGATTCCTTTCTGTGGATGAGAGTATTGGAAACCCTTGCACGGAAGATACATAGCTCCGTGCTTGTGGCTTCATTATAACACAGTTGCGATATGCAAAACAATGATAAATTCCACGAGTCTGTGGAATTTAGTTAGATGCGGGTTGACATCTATTCGGGAGTATGCTATAATGATGTCAGAAAATTACAAGGAGGCTGCTTCTATGGCACAGCAGAACGTATGCCGCTACGTGCCTCGGGAAATGAGTGAGCACAGCATCCATACGGTCAATTTCGTTTTGGAAACCGAGCGTCAAGTCTATACCGGTTTGCGGCTGAAGGCTCTCTATACCATGTATCTGGTAATTGAAGGACAAGGCAAATTACATACGCAGGGTGAGGTTCGGGAGCTACGTGCGGGTGACCTCTTTTTCTCGTTCCCGGCAGAGCCCTTTGCCATTGAATCGGTGGACTCCTTTCAGTACATGTATATCAGCTTTCTCGGCGCCCGCGGCAATCAACTGATGGAAAAGCTGGAGGTATCCCCGCGCTCCTTCCTTTTTTCCTCTTGTCAGGAGGTCATCCCCGTCTGGCTGCAGGGCATCCAAAGCCCTTCGGATCTTTCGGATATCGCCAGCGAGGCGGTTCTGCTCCACACCTTTGCCTATTTGGGCAGACGGCTGACGAAATTCTCCACGCGGGATCGCCAAGGTGTGAATCTGGTCTCGGCCATACAAAAGTATGTGGACGAGCATTTCTCTGAGACGGAATTCACTTTGGATAAGCTGGGGAAAGAACTAAAGTACAACAAGAAATATCTGTCCACGGTCTTTAAAAAACACGTGGGCGTGGGCATCGTGGAGTACCTTCACTCGGTACGCATCCAGCACGCGTGTACCATGCTGCACCAAGGCTTTTCCAGTGTCAGCGACGTGGCCTTCCGATGCGGATATTCGGATGCCCAATATTTTTCCAAGGTTTTCAAAAGCAAAATGGGCGTATCCCCTCGCGCCTACATGGAAAACGTCCGAGCCGAAGCGCATATCGAGGGTATGCCGATCGACTCCTGAACGTGATAGCAAGTATCCGAGTCCCCGAGCGGGGACTCGGATTTTTGATTGCCCTGAAGCGGTTACATAAGGGCTCGGTACAAGGTTGTCAGAACGTCCTTGCTCTCGATGGCCGTGGAGGCTATCACCAGAAGGCCGTCTTCGGAAATCGTTACTGCCTTGCCTGCGGCCGCGATGGCCTCGGCCGGCATTACGTACGTAATGCCATAGTGGTCGTAAGTCTCAAGACCCTCGCAGGAAACGCCGATGACCTCCTCAACGAAGGTCTTGGGGAGATAGTACCGATCCCCGCGCCCCATGAGTACGGCCTTGGTGCTGGAGTCGTCCAGCCGTACCTGCTTGCCGTTGGCGAATGCGTAGTAGGAGCCCGCCTTGAGCACGATCATATCCTCGGTCAGGCATTCGGGGAGCTTGACCTCGGTTTGCACCGTGGTGTAGCGGTAGTTGAAGCGATCGTTGGGCGCGGCGTCGCCCTGATCGAGGAACTGCATGACGTTGCCGTCAACCACCGAATTGTCCGCCCACTTGAAATCAAAGGTCTCTCCCAGATTCATGACCGAGCGGCCTACCTTGATCTGAAGCACGTTGCCGCGAAGATCGTATTCGGCTTCGCCAACGGTCTCCATGTCCCACGTGTCACGACCCACGAAGCGCTCTACCGAGAGCTTTCCGTTATTTTGGGAGCGGTTGAGGATAAAGTCGTAGCCGTACCAGCCCGTCTCGCCGTTGCAATCGGCATCGATAAACAGATTCATCCAGTTTGTTCCCTCGGGGGACGTGATGTTCTCGGCGCATTCGGCGTAGAAGTAGAGGTTTTCTGCATCGGAGGAGACCTTGCAGGTTACGAAATCGTTTCGGCCCGAGGTGTTGGTGTAGCGGAAGTTGCCCACGTAGGAGTAGTGATCGCGATCCACCGTGTCACCCTCGTAGTCGCGGTACTCGGGCCCTACGATGTGCCACTGTCCCACGTCGCCCTTGATGTCGATGGCCCATTGCCCGAAGGCGGCCTCTTGTGCGCGCGAGCCCTTATACAGGCGGATATTTTGAACCATCTGGTAGAAATAGTTGTCGTTGTAGCCGCCCGTCATGGGCTCGATATCGCGGGAATACTCGGTGTTGAAGGAGTCAACGTAGTACCACCGGTATTGGGGATTGTTCTGATCCACCTTATATTCGTTGCAGATCGTTTGTCCCTGCGCGGGGTTATCCACCGAGCCGCCCCAGCGGCCGGCCCACCATTCATTCCAGCCTGTGATCATGATCAGCGGCGGATCGATCTCCCGCGCGTAATCAAACTGCTCCTGAAAGGCCAGTCCCAGACCCGAGGTGGTGTTCATGAGGGCGAATCCAAAGTCCCAGTCGCCCTCGTAAGCAGGGATTCCGTTGGCATAGGTGTAGCTGCGGCCACCGTTGGTGCCGTTACTGCCGTTTGCCCAGAAGCCGCTCATGACGATCATTTGCTCCACCTTGCCCGTGGAAGAAAGACCGGGCTTTTGCGGGTACATGTCCGCCCATGCCCAGCGACCTTTTCCGTTGCGGGAGGTGTACCACGAATCATCGGTAAAGGCCCAACTCTGGCGAGCGGTAAAGAAATCCGTGATCTCGGAGGGAAGGGTCTTGTAAAGGGAATCGGGATAGAAGATCAGGGGCTTACCCTTAAAGTAGAACCACATATCGGAATACTTACCGACGGAATAGTAGTTGTTCCAGAGGAAGTTGAGGGAGGCAGAGGCGAGGGAATCGGTGTTTCCGCAATGGAAACAAATCTGGGGCACCTGATAGCCCTCGGCGCGCATCTGGCTCCATACGCGAAGAAGCGTCTCCAGATTCTGATCGTATATGATACCGTTGGTCGCATCCACAAAGATGAAATCCACGCCCGCTTCGGCCAGCATATAGCCGTGCTTACGGATGACCCATTCGTCGTTGGAGTTGTAGTAGCCGAAATACGGCTCTGCCCAGTAGTGAGCAAATCCCATAGGGCCTTGAGGGATTAAGTCCCAGACAGCGTTGACGCCTCCGTTCAGATACGCGGCGGTATGGTCAAAGAGCGGGTTTTGCCCTTGCTCGGAGGCGTTGTGCCACATGAAGTAGAAGATGCCCACCTTTTTGTCGGTGGCGGTAATGGTATTGGTTCCCGTAGGCGTGACGCGGCCAACGTCGTCGGTTGCCACCCACGTATCCGAGAATACGTCGCGGGAATTCAACATGTCCACGGGCGTGGAGGTCATATATGTGGTAGAACCCGAGACCTTGATATCGGTGATTTTCGTTGTGTTTTTCATATGATGTGTCCAAATGCGAGTGTAGCCCGTTTTGTTGACGGGGGCCGACAGCGCCTCCGTGATGTCGGGTGTCTCGCTTCCTTCCAGATAAAATTCAAGCTTTGTGTCCGTGATTTTGAGCGTGGCGAGCGGCGTTTTGGTGCCGTCCTTGTCGTAGAACAGGGAAATGATATTGGTGCTCGGATCGTCCTCTACGTATATCAGCACCCCTTGAGAGAAGTCCACGGGAGAGGTGACCATGGTGCAATTCGGCCACGTGCCCGTGCGCATACCGATCTTCCGATCCTTCATAAGGACCCACACGCGAGCGGACTCGTGGTTGGGGGCGGCGCCCGTGTTGCCCAGGCGGAGACCGAAATAGGCGGCGTTGTAGTTGGCATCGGGATCGGATGCCGTGAGTCGGAACTGATACTTGGCAACGGCGTTCTCATTGAATTTCAGGCCAATGCTCAGGGATGCGACGGTCTTGGGCGAAAGGGATACCGCATTGCCCTTGGCGCTGCCTTCTCCAATGGTGAAAATATCTCCCGACTCCTTGGTCGAAATGAATTCATACTCCTCCGTGACCGTTTTCTCGATGAGTGACGTGTCCTGCATATCGAAGGTCAGCTCACTGGTGGAGAAGAAGGGGCCCGTCTGGGGCTTGGTTGGATCAGTACCGGGAGCAAGCGTGACACTCTCGGCGGGCGTGCTCTCACTGTCAGTCGGTGCTTCAGTGTCTTGCGGTGTGGCGGACGTGCAGGCAAAGCTGCCCAAAAGCATGGTGGCCGTCATCAGATACAGAACGGCTTTTTTCAGAAATTTTCGCATGGTCATTCCTCCCCATGTCGGAAATCAATTCGTTTCGGCGTATATCTCCTGATAGTAAATGTTGTTTTCTGCGGTCACAACGGGACGGTAAGCAAAGATGAAGGGAGCATCCCCGTAGCTGATCGGCTCGTCGGTGGGTTGGGCGGACATAATGCGGTTGGTCGAGCCGTGATCGTAGCGCAGGGCACGTCCGCTCCGTACGTCGCTTGCCAGCATGTATACGTGCTGAGGGCCTCCGTCGGCGGCGGGGCGCACGAAGACGATATCGCCCGCCTGCAGATCCTCTACGCGGGTGATCTTCTCAAATCCCTTCTCACGGCACCACTTGTGCAGCGTCTCGACGACACATCCCTGCACGAGCGGCTGATCGGTAAAGCCCGCCCGATACAGGATCCAGTCAACGAGGCGGTCACAACTGCTTTTGAAGGGGCGGTGGTTGATGCCGGGGTTGGTGCAGGAGTCGCCGTAGGTAAAGCCCATTTCGCAGGCATACTCGGTCACGTACTTGCCCTCACGCAGCAAATTACACTGAAGCAGTGAATAGGGTGTGTAGACGATCTCTCCCTTTTCGTTGGCTACGCGGTAGCCAAACTGCTTTTGTCTGTCACAGCGCTTGATGGCAGATTCAAGGGAGGCATACACGTTCCCCAGTACGTTGTCCTCGGGCAGGTGCAGACGATCCTCGTAGAGACACACGTAGTATCCCTCGGCTACCTCGGGCACGGGAGCAGTTTCTCCTTTGTCCTCGGCGATGAAGGCCTCGGCCTCGGTGCGATCAGCACAAAACGCGATCTTCTCCAGCAGGAAAACGTCGCCGTTCTTAGAATAATTGGTGTAATCCAAGCGGAACTTGTCGTTAAAGCTCGTTGTCCAACCCTTGGTGGTGTCGTCCGCTTCAAAAATAATGTATTGGGAAACACGCTCTCCGAAAAATTCCGAGTCACCGCCGTACACCTCGGTCATGGCGTAGTCTGAGTGGGCGGTGGTTCGATCTCCCGTTGCGTAGAACATCTCAAATGCTCCGCCCCATTCGGCTTGGATCTTGAATACGATGACCTTTTTCTCTTCGGGGGTAAAGGGTACGTGTGTCTTTCCGTCAGAGGAACGAGGATACCCTGCGGCGCGGTACATGGTGCTGATCTTCCACAGCACGGACGGGTCGCGGGATTCGCCGCTGGCGACGAATCGAATGCCCGCCTCGCACAGCTCGGGGGCGGCGGCGTTGCCGCGAATAAAGGATTTTTCCATCAGATCTTTGTCAAACGTGGAGAGATCAATGCGGGTAGGATCGGGTATCAGATAAGGGGATTCGGTTTCGGACTCGGACTCGGCAGGCGCAGTCTCCTCGACCGTAGCCTCGGTTGGGGCGGGGGCGCGTGTTGTCTGATCTGTCGAGGTAGTCGAGCCCGATTGGGTCGCGCGGTGGGCGCAGGCGGTGGCCAAGGCTAACAGCGCAAGGCAACCAATCGAAAGGAGTAGAAATCGTT
Organism: uncultured Clostridia bacterium; assembly: GCA_904502015.1. Taxonomy (GTDB): domain Bacteria; phylum Bacillota; class Clostridia; order Oscillospirales; family CAG-272; genus CAMEON01. The sequence continues at coordinate 7,827 of CAJGEA010000066.1, forward strand.
TCTGCATGGCAATGTGTCCTCCCTTTGACAGTATGGCGGTAAATTCTATGGGAATATTATAACATGAAGGCAAGAAATTTGTCAAGTAAGCACAATTTTCTCCTGCCTTTTGTAGGCTTTATTCTAACTTTTAGACAAATACATGTGACCCTCGTCCACGAAGACCCAATTGACGGGAGTGGAATTTTGTGTTATAATGAAGTCGATAAATCAAACTCTTTGCTCGTTTTGGAAAGGAGAGATGATCCGTGAGATTGTGTGACATCCATCTGCGCGATCCTTTTATTTTTGCCGAGAACGGCGTCTATTACCTGTACGGCACTCGGCGCGGCGCTACCACCAAGGTCATTCCTTGGCAGGGACTCGACGTGTATACCTCCACCGACCTTGTGGAGTGGAGTGAGCCGCACGAGTGCTTCACTCGCCCTCATGATTTTTGGTCGGATCGGGATTTCTTTGCGCCCGAGGTGTACCGTTACGGGGATGCTTACTATATGTTTGCCAGCTTTCGTAGTGAGACGCGCCTGCGCTGCTCCCAGATACTCAAAAGCGACAGTCCGATGGGCCCCTTTTTGCCCTTTACGGAGGGTCCAATAACACCCGAGGGCTGGGCTTGTCTGGACGCCACCTTCTACGTGGACGAGGAAGGAACGCCGTGGACAGCCTTCTGCCACGAATGGACGCAGATCGGAGACGGCACCATTGATATCCTACCTCTCTCCCCCGACCTGACTACCCCCGTGGGTGAGTCCGAGGTCATCCTCCGCGCGGGAGACGCCGAGTGGGCCTACTCGCTGGTGGATCCCAACGGCCGCAACTTCGTGACCGACGGATGCTTCTTCCGTAAGGGCAAGAACGGCAAGCTCTATATGCTTTGGTCGGGCTTCCACGCAGGCCCTCAGTATTGGTACGTGCAGGCCTTGGCCATCAGCGACAACGGCAGCATCCGCGGCCCTTGGCGGCACGCCGACCGATTCATCTACGATGACGACGGCGGCCACGGTATGCTGTTCGACGGCTTCGACGGTGAGCTGTATATGATCCTTCACAGCACCAACGTCAACCCCAACGAACGTCCCCGCCTGTTCAAAATGCGGGAGACCGACGAGGGATTTGAAATCGTGGAACGGGTAGAATGAGCGAAATATAAAACTGACCGACCGTGTCTCCGTGCAGGAGATGCGGTCGGTCTTGCTGTACAATACACGATCTAAGGGGGAATGGAATACACATGAATAGCAATCCCCCGTTTCTGTCAAAAACCAGAGCGAATACTGTTTTCATTTAGAGTTACACTCACGGTATTTGTTAAATTAACGAGAAAGGCACGCAACCCGTTTTGAGTTGCGTGCCTATGCCTTATTAGAAAAAGAGTGTATGCCGATGGTTCAACATACACTCTCTATGGGGTCATAATATCACCTCTTTAAGTGTAATTATACCATATTTTACAAACCAATTCAAGTGCTTTCCGCATCCGCGCATCCTAATTACGCCGAAGGCGTGTATATCATCAATTCCGAAGGAATTGCATATCATCAACACGAAGTGTTGCATATCATCAAGCCGCAGGAAAATACACGCTGGCGCGTGATGAGATTCAGCCCCGTAGGGGCTGATGATATACGCCGCA
>CAJGEA010000067.1 GCA_904502015.1 uncultured Clostridia bacterium
AAGTTCCCCCGAACCCCCTCAAGAACCTTCAAAAAATATATTTAAAAGAGCGTTTTGAAATATATGTTTTTTAAGGTTTTGGGGAGTCCAGAACCCTTTTTGCAAAAAGGGTTCTGGTGGGGTGCAGGGGCAACGCCCCTGCTTGACAAATCCAAATTTAAAAGTAGTCGTTTACGTTATACATAGCATTGTAAAAAGGAAACCCCACTTGCCTCACGCGGCAAGTGGGGGGCTTTATGAAATCAGAGAATGATACCAAACTCCCGTTCCATGAGCTCGTTGATCTCATGACGGTGGGGCATGGAGGCCGCCGCACCGAGGCGCGTGACCGAGATGGCGGCGGTGCAGGTGGCGAACTTGAGGGCGGTTTCGATGGGCATACCCTCGGCAATGGCGGTGGCAAAGCCGCCGTTGAAGGCATCACCCGCGCCCGTGGTCTCCACGGCGCGAACCGACAGAGCCGGCAGGAAGCACTCCTGCTCGGCGTTCTTGAAGAACACGCCACGCGAGCCAAGGGTAATAACCACGTTTCTGACACCCTGCGTCAGCAGAACGTCTGCCGCGCGGCGGCAATCCTCCACGCTGTCCACGGGGCAGCCCGTCATCTCAGCCGCCTCGGTTTCATTGGGAGTCACGTAATCAATGCCGTCCAGCAGGGCCGCCGGCAGAGGGACGCAAGGGGCCGGATTGAGGATAAAGGGCTTTCCGTATTTTTGCGCCAGTTCCTTGGCGGCCTCGACAGCGGGGATGGTGGTTTCAAGCTGAGTCAGCACGGCATCTGCGTCGGCAAAATCCCGCTCTGCCGCCATGACCTCGTCCCTGCCAACCAGCGCGTTGGCGGCGAGGATGACCATGATGCGGTTCTGGGCGTCCCCCTCGTCGATTTCAATGAGGGCGCTTCCCGTTTCGATCTCGGGGTCGGTGGTGACGTAGGCGCGACTGAGTCCCTCGCTCTCGTAGTGACGGCGGAGGATCTGTCCGAGCACGTCGTCCCCCTGCTTACCGATGATGTACGCCTCCGCACCCGCACGGTGGGCGGCGGTCATTTGGTTGGTTCCCTTTCCACCCGTGCTGAAGCGCAGGGTGCTGCCCGTTACGGTCTGTCCCGCCGTGGGGAGATGGGGGGCATAGCCCGTGATATCCACGTTGAGCGAGCCTGGGCCGATGATCTTTGCCATAGTAAATCCTCCTTCGCGTCGGCTGGGCAGCAGGCGAATCACCCGCGACCGACGGTAATCTGACGTTATTATACCACAGGTGGGCTCATTTGGCAAGCACTTTTTTCAAAGACTTGCCTTTTTCAGTTTTCAAAGACTTGCTTTTTCAGGGGCGTACCATTTTATTGCACGGTTCATTTTTTTAGTTGTTCATACTGAGTTTGCAAATTGGCGGTATAATAAATACAATGATTCCAAATCTCACGGTGGGCTCCGCGCTCCCCGCAGGAAGGAGATTTTTTGCAGTATGTTTACCATCATGGTCGTGGAGGACGACGCCAACACCCGTCGCCTCATGTGTACCGTGCTTGAGCAGTACGGCTACCGTCCGCTCCCCGCCACCGACGGCGAGGACGCCCTGGAGCAGCTCGACAAAAAGCACGTTGACCTCATCATTCTGGATATTATGATGCCCCGTATGGACGGCTACGAGTTCACCCGCGTTCTCCGTGAGAGCGGAAACAATCTACCCATTCTCATGGTAACAGCCAAGCAAATGCCCGCCGACAAGCACCGCGGCTTCCAGCTCGGCACCGACGACTACATGGTCAAGCCCGTGGATCACGAGGAAATGCTGCTTCGCATTGCAGCCCTTCTCCGCCGCTCCCGTATCGCCACCGAGCGCAAGCTCACGGTGGGCAGCACGGTGCTCTACTACGATGCGCTTGTCGTGCGCACCGACGGCGAGCCCGTGGGCGCACCGGGCGGTATGGAACTGCCGCAGAAGGAGTTTCTTCTGGCGTTTAAGCTCCTCTCCTACCCCAACAAGATCTTCACCCGCCGTCAGCTTATGGACGAGATCTGGGACATGGACAGCGAGAGCGACGAGCGCACGGTGGACGTACATATCAGCCGTCTGCGCGACCGCTTCCGCGACAACCCCGATTTTGAGATCATCACGGTGCGGGGACTCGGTTACAAGGCGGTATACCTGAAATGAAAAAGACAGCCTCCCCCGTGCAAAGCCAGCGCTATCGCTCACGCCGCAGTTTTCTGCGCATCAAGTCCTTTCGCAACGAGCTGATTCTGATTATCTTTCTGCTCATGGCAGTCACCTCGGCCTTTACCGTGGCGGTGTACGCCATTCTGGACCTCATCATACCCAAATTCACCAATTACGATCCTGTTCTCAGTATTGCCGCCAGCCTTATTGCCTGCACAGGCATTGCCACCCTGCTCTCGGCCATTCTGACCAAATGGATCCTGCGCCCCCTCAAGGAGATGATCGACGCAACCCAGCGCATCGCCAAGGGGGATTTCAAGGTTCACATCAACGAGAGCTTTGACGAATCCTCCGACTTCGGCATCCTGCAGCGAAGCTTCAACCACATGACGGCCGAGCTTGACGGCATTGAAATGTTCCGCAGTGATTTCATCAACAATTTTTCCCACGAATTCAAGACCCCCATTGTATCCATTCAGGGCTTTGCCCGCCAGCTTCAAGCGGGAGGTCTCTCGGAGGAGGAAGTACGCGAATATGTGAACATCATTGTGGAGGAATCCGACCGTCTGGCCGCCATGTCCTCCAACATTCTTCTGCTCTCCAAGCTGGAGAACCAGCAGATCGTTACAGATGTGGCTGAATTTTATCTGGACGAGCAGATCCGCACCTGCCTTTTGCTTCTCGAAAAGCAATGGTCGGCCAAGGATATTGAACTGAACGTGGATCTGGATGCGGCACGCTACTGCTTCAACGAGGATATGCTCTCCCACGTATGGATCAATTTGTTTGGTAACGCCTTTAAATTCACGCCGCCCCGCGGAACCGTCAGCTGTACCTTGCGGAAATCGGCCGACGCCATTACCGTGACCGTCAGCGACACGGGACGGGGCATGACCGACGAGGAAAAACGGCACATATTTGAAAAGTTTTATCAGGGAGAAACCTCCCACAACGGCGAGGGCAACGGCATCGGGCTGACCATCGCCTCCCGTATCATGGTGCTTTGCAAGGGGCAGATCACCGTGGATTCCGCGCCCGACATGGGCACCGTCTTTACGGTAACCCTCCCGCTCACGGCCGCCGAATCCAGGCCCCAATAGCTGACATCTTCCACACGTGAGTACCCTCTCCGTCAGCCTTCAGCTGACACCTCTCCCAACGGGAGAGGCTTTCGTAGACCAAGCGCGGTACTGCATGAATCGTATAAAGCATAAAAAGGAGTTCTTATGAAGCCGAGCCACCACACCTACGACACCCCCATGAAGCGATCCCGCGCATCGGTCATACTGGGCATACTGTCCGCCGTGTTTATCACGCTGACGGTGGTGGGGCTTTGGTTCATGCGCGCGTATCTGTCCGACCCCGCGCAGGTGCGCGAGGCAGTGGGCGAGCATTACCTTATCGGCGGTCTTTGCGCCATTCTCATTTCCGCCGTGCAGGTCATCGTGGCACTGATCCCAGGTGAGATGGTGGAGATCGCGGCGGGCTTCGTATTCGGCACGTGGGGCGGCGCGCTCGTCTGCACGGCGGGTATCGTGCTGGGGAGCTGCACGACCATTCTGCTTGTGCGCCGCTTCGGGCGGCGGTTCGTCTACGCCTTCTACCCCAAGGAAAAGCTGGACAACCTCCCCATCCTGCGCGAGCCGCGCAAGCGAAACACCTTGGTGCTCTTGCTTTTCCTCATTCCCGGTACGCCCAAAGATCTGTTCACCTACGCCATCGGGCTGACCGACATGAGGATCCTTCACTACGTGCTTCTGACCACCTTCGCCCGATTTCCTTCGGTGATTCTGTCCACCATGAGTGGGGACGCAATGGGCACGCAGAGGTACGTGACGGCCATCGTGCTCTACGGGGTGACGGTACTGGTCAGCGGTATCGGCCTGTTTTGCTACAACCGCTACGCCAAACGGCGGGAGGTCGATGCCAATACGACAGAGTAACAACACACGAAACCGAGCCGCTTCACGCAATCGTGAAGCGGCTCGGTTTCATTGCGTTTTATTCCATTACGGGATCGGGCATGACGGTCAGGCTGCCGTCGCTCGTGAGCACGCAAAGGCGATGCTCACAGCCCGCGATGGCGACCGCACCGCGGATGGCGGCCACGTCACGGTGCAGGGCGTACGCCCCGCCACGCAGGCTGACGCGCCCATCACGGTGCAGGCACAGGGTTGCCTCGGGAATGCAGGCAACAGCCGTCACGTCGGTCAGATCACTTACCTCGCATTGGCCGTATCGGTCATCCCCCGTGGCCAGCACACGCCCGTCGGAGGTGAGTCCCACGGTGTGAAATTCACCCGCGGCTACCGCCGTAACGTTCCGCCACGCATCCACGTTGCATTGGCCGCTTTGGTTATCCCCCGTGGCCACGCAGGTGCCGTCACGCAGAAGTCCCACGGTATGACGAACACCGCAGGCAACCTTGGCGACGTTCTCCCACTCCTCGGTGTCGCACCGTCCGTCGGGCGAGATGCCGATGGCAAAAACTCGTCCGTCCGAGCGGACGGCGGCGGTGTGGCGATAACCGCAAGAGATGTGGATGCCGCGCAACGCCTCGCCCACGGGCGTGCGGATACACAGCTCATCATTCAGGCGCTTGACGTCGGCGGGAATATGTATATCGCGCCCCGAAACAGCTACGCGGCCGTCTGCAAGCAGGGCGACGGTATGGTACGGCCCTGCCGCCACAAGAGTTGCGGTTACCCATGATGCGGTGTCACAGAGATCACGCCGTTCCGCACCCGCGGCGACAACCCGCCCATCAGCGGTTAGGTAGGCGACGTGCGCCATGCCCACCGCGATGCAGGGATTCTCAAGTCGGGGGACATCCGCCGCGCCGTCGTCTGTCGCAACCTCTTTGGGAAGCTCGGCGGGGCGGTGACAGCCGTGGCCGTACAGCTGATTCAGATCACGGAACATGGAAAAGGACAACGCGCCCGTACACTGCCGATCGGCATCCGATCCATCAGCCAGCATATTGCCGCGGCGATCCACCGCCACGATATGCTCGGGGCCGCAGGATACGGCCACCACGTCCTGCCAACGGGACACGGCGAGGGGCCCGTAGCCCCACTCGTTCTGCCGTTGTCCGGCTACCAGTACGCGTCCGTCCGCACGCAGCCCGACCGTAAAGGAGCGTCCGCAATGCACCGATACCACCTGCGTCCAACTCTCGGTGTCACATTGGCCGCGACCGTTGTCGCCAACGGCCAGCACACGGCCCCCGTAGCAGAGTCCCACCGTGAAATTCTCCCCCACCGCAATGGCACGGACATCCCGCCACGCGTGGGTATCGCATACGGCTTGCATATTTTTATTCGTTTGATTCGTCTGATTCGTATCGGCAGGGGCAGTCCGCGTAGTATACACCCGCCCGTCGGGGTACAGAACGGCGGCGTGCGTAGAGGTAATCACAATGTCCCGCGGGACTCCGTTCATCGTAGCAGGCAAGGCATCAACCGAAAACGGAGCCTCTCCCGCCACCAAAAACTCACCCTTATGGGTCACACCTACGGCATACTCATCCGCCGCGCGGATCAGGCGCACGCCCGTCCACGTTGCCGCCTCGGATAGACCGTTTTTATCCATGCCCGCATAGGAAACGTGCCCGTCCTCATGCAGGGCCAGGGAGTAGTACTTCCCTGCAGCCACGGCCTTCACGGCTGTCCAGCCCTCCACACGGCAACAGCCGCCCACGTCATTGCCGTCAGCACTGACGCGGCCGCCCGCGTGCAAGGCGAGCAGGTGGGTATGCCCCACGGCAAGGGAAATCACGCCCCGCCACTCGGCGGCGCTGTGCAAGGGTGCCGACACCGACACGCCCCCCTCCGCCGTAACGCAGGCGGTCATGTGCTCACCGCACGCCATGCGGCGGCGGCACATCGCAGCCAGCGCACGCCGCTCGTGATACACTCGAGCGGCCGCCTCTCTCTCATCGGGGAGTTTTTCGCGCCCCTCGCAGTATTCCTCCATGGAGCGGTGATCCAGCACAACGCCCCAGCGGGCGGTTGCGCATTGGCCGTAATTTTCCATCTGCGCCGAGAGCGCAAAGCCCATCACGTGGCCGTCCTTTTTCAACACGGCGGCATGATCAGCACCTACGGCACAGGCCACGCAGGCATCCCCCGCCTCGTTTTGGGGCAGGGCTTCGTCCAACGTAGAGCAAAGCTTTCCTGTCGCTGTGACCGCCAGAATGCCGCGGCGATTCGCCGCCACGAACAGGAGATTGCGCCACGTGCGTGCGGCGCGGGGGATACGGGCCGTGGAGATCAGTTGGCCACCCTCGGTGATGGCGTACAGCTCCCGCCCCTCAAAATCCGAAAAAAGTCCCGCGATGCGTTGCCACTTGCCGACGGCACGGCGCAGGCGGAGCGATCCACCCGCCACGAGCACCTCACCCGCCTCCGTAAGGCCTGCCGTGAAATACTCACCGCAGCACACGTCAACCACACCGCGCCAGCCCTCGGTATCCATGCAGGCGCGCGGAGCGCGGTCAGGCACGGGCGACGTATCGCAACAGCGAACCTCACCGTTATCCCAAAGGGCAGCCACGTGGGCAGGCCCGCAGGCCACCGCGCGCACGTTCGCCCACGCGCGCAGCTCGGGGCAGGCACGGTCATCAAAGCCCGCGCCGCGCACCGTTCCGTCCCGCATGAGGGCTACCGCGCCCTTGCGCCCGCAGGACACCGCCAGCACGTCCCGCAGGGCGGTGATGCCCTGCTGGCCGTAGCGGTTCTCGCCCGCGTACAGCACGTCGCCGCGGCTGTGCAGGGCTACGCTGAAGCCCTCGCCACACCCGAGAATACCCTTGCGAACGGCAATACGCGTTTGCAGGCGCGCGAGGCGGGTGTCAATACTGATATTCGGATTCATAGGAATACCTCCGATCGGGTAATAGCGCGTAGTTACGCCAAGTAGCACGCCTCGCGGCGCGGCGGTCGGGTTACTGACCGCTCAAGGTATCGTCAATATAGGCAAAAAAATTGCCGGGCTCGGGAACGGTTGCGGGGGCGTTTACGCTCAACACAAAAAACGGCAGGCGGTCACGCTCCCCCTCCGACACCCGCACTGTGACCTTCACGGTGTGCCGTCCCGCATCCAGCTCTCCGTCCCATCTCTGGGTGGCGGGGACGCGATGGTAGGCGGGCAGGAACAGGGTTTTACCCTCGGTGCTGAAGATCACCTCGCCGTCCAATTCCACCGTAACGGGATCGACGCAGTTGCAGAGCAGGCGGGTGGGACGGGCAACGGGGGTGTTCAGGGTGGCCTCGGCCACGTAGATCCCCGTCTCGCTCAATGCGGGGAATCTCACCGTACACGCAGGAATGAGCACATCCACGCCATTCAAATTCCAACGATTGGGCGCAAGGAGTGTAAAGGGGGTGCGATAGGTTGTCCACAGGCTGTCGCAGTTGTGGCGGCGCACCGTCAGGCGGCAGGCGTACACGCGATCGGCGGGAATGGCAGCCCCTTCTACGGCGCGAATGGTGGGCGAATAGGTAACGGACTGTTCGGGGGAGATCACGAGCGTGGTAACGGTATCGCACGCGAGCCCCTCGGGACACTCGACCGACAGCGTGACCTTCCACGGCCACGTCGTGCGGTTGGTCAGGGTAAATGTGGGGGTACAGGGTTGCTCGGGGGCAACCGTGGGGGCGCCGCCGTAGCGAAGATCCACGCAAACCGCCTCGTCGCGGCGGCTGTCGGGAGGCAGGGTGAAGTGCTGAACCTCAAAATCCGACTCGTCCTCCTCGGTGATCACGAAGCGGTCGGGATCCTCCAGCGAGAGCATGGTATTGAGCTTGATGCAGCGGCGTGTCAGCTCGTCAAGATCGGCGGGAGCGCGGAAGCCGCGGATGGCCGCCGACACCGTAATAGCATCTCCGATGGGCTCGGCCCAACGGGCAGAAATACCCTCACGGCCGTACAGAATGCCCCAGATTGCACCGCAGGTGGCCACCGTGCAATCGGTATCGTAGCCCAGATTGACCACCTTGAGGATGGCGTCCTCGAAATCCTTACCCCACAGAAGTCCCGTCAGCTCAAACGCGATGTTCTGCGGTGCGTCGGTAAAATTGGGACTGCCGTAAGCCTCCAGAATGGCGGTACGCGCCTTGGGGAGGGCCACGCCGCGTTCAAAGAGGGACAGGGTGAGGCTGACCGCGCCGTGGGTACGGGAGGTTGCGGGGATGTAGGTCAGCGCCTCACGGATGAGGGCAGGCACGTCCTGCGACTCAAAGGCCGCCGCCTCCAGCGCGGCGTTAAAGATTTCACCGAACACGCCCTCACCGCCTGCGTGGTCCACGACGGCATCCTGCCACGCGAAATACGCCGCCATCTTGGGGTTTCCCGCGCAGATGGCCGCCCAGATCTCGGAGCGGATGGGGCTGCCCATGCAGTTGGTAAAATGGTTATCGAACGTGCCCGAAAAAGGGGGGGTGAAGCCGTAGCGCATGGCCGTGCCGCCATAGCCGTACTCGTCCCACGGGAAGAAGCAATGCTCGGTCCACTCGGCGGCGATATGAGTTGCCGTCGTGCCCGCGCCGTGCTGCTCTATAGCGTGCAGGTTGAGGAGCTGCAGGTCAAGGTCGTCGTTGGGAAGCGCACCGCCCTCGCCCAAGCGGGGGTACCACGTGAGCTCCATGACCTCCATGCGTCCCTCAACGGGGGTACCCAGCGTGCCTCCGATATTCTTTCCCAGCCAGCAGGCGTAAATTTTATCGTAAAGTGTTGCGCGATCCATAAAAAATCCCTTTCCACGCGAAAAATGTATATAACAGTAGTATAACAAAAAATCCCCCCTCGGTCAAGGGGGACAAAAGTATTTTCCGCAAAAAATGTGGTTGCTCAATCGGCTTTCAAACTTCGGCCACCTGCGGTGGAGTTTTGAATCGGGACAGGTTATCATTTGCCTACCGTCTTCCCCGATGGAATGCCCTGCGGGCGGCACTTTCAAATTTGGATTTATCTGTCTGTTTGATATCTGTTTTTATGTACTTTTCTCCCACCAGCGGGAGATCTCCTCGCCCTTGCGGGCTCGGCGTACCAAAAGAGGCGCCGCATAAGGGAAAACCTACGGTTTTTCCTTATG
>CAJGEA010000068.1 GCA_904502015.1 uncultured Clostridia bacterium
AACGCCCCTACACCCTTAAACCAAAGAATATCTATACCCGATAAGGAATATTGCTGTTTTACCTGTAGGGGCGCCCCTGTGTGGGCGCCCATGGGAGGCCACATAGGGCCTCCCCTACAGCGGCTAAATAAACACCCCGATAAACCCCAATTTAAAAAATTGTTCAAAAAATGGAATGGATACGGTGTCGTTACGCTGACCATACTATGTGTATCCAAAAATTTGCGAAAGGGATTCCCGGCGGGAGCTATCACGTCGGGATCGGGTACACGCTATGTCTACCGCATCCACCAAATCCCCTGTCGTGACCATGACGGAACAGCTCTACAAGAACGTATCCATGGGCAACGATGCCATCCTGCACCTGCTCCCCCGCGTGAGCGACGGCACTCCTGGCGGTCGCATCAAGACCAACATGACCGCCACGCTCTGCTATTACGAAAAACTCTCCTCCAAGCTTCAATCCATTCTCGCCGATCACGGCGAGGAAGCCCAAGAGGAAGGCATGATGGCCAAAATGGGCGCCCGCATGGGCATCATCATGAACACCGCTATGGACTCCACCGACAGCCACATCGCCCAGATGCTCATCGAGGGCGCCACCATGTCGGTCACCGAAAATACCAAGCTCATCCACGAGTACGAGAACGACCCCGATTGCGCCGAGGTCGTCAGCCTCGCCCGCTCCCTCGTAGAATTCGAGGAACGACACATCGAGGCTCTGAAGCAGTATTTGTAAGGGACGAATATTGTGGGGTTTCACCCCCCACCCCACCAAACTTTTCTTGAAAGAAAAGTTTGGATCAAAAGAACTTTAATAAGAAAATTTTTATTAAGGTTTTTAGGAATCCAAAACCCTTTTTTTAAAAAGGGTTTTGGCGGGGTGCGGGGCAGAGCCCCGTAGAACATGGAGGTATCGTATGACGGCTATAGCGGCATTGGTAGCGGCGGCACTGGCGGGGCTGGGGGTTGGAAGCGCGGGGATCTTCGTGCTGTATCTGACCTTCATCGCGGGGTACAGCCAGCCCGAGGCGCAGGGGGCGAACCTGTTGTTTTTCCTTTTGTCGGCAGGGAGCGCCCTAATCTTCCACGCGAAGCGGCGCAATATCCCGTGGCGGGCGGTTTGCCTGATGGTGCTCGCGGCCGTACCGGGCGCGGTGATTGGCACGTGGCTGCTCCAACGGCTGGACGCCGACGTGGTGCGTCGCCTGTTCGGCGGCATGCTCATCGTAGCAGGCGCGCTGTCCCTGCGGGCCGGGAGAACGGGAGAACGACCGGGGGAACTTCTTGCAAGAAGTTCCCCCGAACCCCCTCAAGAACCTTAAAAAATTATGTTTAAAAAATTTGTCCAATATATGTTTTTGAAGTTTTAGGAAGTCCAGAAAACCCTCGCGATATTTGCCGAAGGCAAATTCGCCCCGAGCGCAGCGCGCGAGGAAGCTTTCAAGAAAAGTTTTGGTGGGGAGCAGGGGCAAAGCCCCTGCTCCCCACCTCTCCCCCGCTCGCAACGCAAAACGCCCCAAGGCCATAGGCCTTGGGGCGTTTTGTTCATAGACTGCGTTGCAGGCTATGATTCTCACGCTATTCGACAATCAATGTGCAATGGGGTCGAACCACGCAAGTTATCGGAATAGTCCGAAATTACTTGTAGTACTTAGCCAGAACAGCCTTAGCTGCAGCCACGTTAGCCTCGAAGGCCTCCTCGCTGACGTCATAGTAACCGTCGAAGGCGTCGGTGGTGCTGTTGGCGGTCTTGTAGAACTCAGTACCGTCGGGGTTGGTCATACCCATAGCAACGAAGGAGGAAGCGGGAACCTGACCGCCCTGAGCAACCTCTTCAACGATGTAGTTACGGTCGAAGAGCAGACCAATGGCGTTACGGATCTCCTGCTGAGCCTTCTCTGCCTCAACACCGGTCAGGGTGCTGTCAGCGGGGAGGATCTTCTCGTTGACGTTCCAGCAAACGTAGTAGGTACCGATCTGGCCGGCTACTACGAAGGAGTCAGCGTAGTCCTTCTTCAGGTTTGCGATCTCGTTGGTGGGAACGTCGTCGATGAGCTTCCAAGAGCCGTTCTTGAAGTTGGTCAGCATGTTGTTGGCATCATCGGAGAGGTAGCAGTTCAGAGTCTCCAGAGTGATGTCAGCAGCACCGTGGTAGCCGGCGTTCTTGGTCAGAGTGATCTTGCTGTTGTGCTCCCAAGCGGTCATGGTGTAGGGACCGTTGCAAACGTAGGTGGAGGGATCGGTTGCCCAAGCCTCGTTAGCTACGGTTGCCTGGTGTACGGGGTAGTAGGTGGGGAATGCCAGCAGCTCGTTCCAGTAAGCTACGTCGGTAGCAAGGGTAACAACGAGGGTCTTCTCGTCGGTAGCCTCAACGGCCAGAGTAGCGCCCTCCTTGCCCTCAGCAACGTCAGCGTAGCCCTTAACAACCTCGAACATGTAGCCATAGTCAGCACCCAGCTCAGCGGATGCAGCGCGGTTCCAAGCGAATACGAAGTCAGCGGCGGTCAGAGCCTCACCGTTGCTCCACTTCAGATCATCCTTCAGGGTGTAGGTGTAGGTGATGGTGCCATCCTCGTTCTTAACGCCTGCGGGCAGTTCGGTAGCGAGGTCGGGAACGATAACCATCTTACCCTCGGAATCCTGGGTCCACTTAGCCAGACCGGAGAACAGGTGAGCCAGCATGGTGGCGCCGTCAACGGCAGAGTTCAGAGCGGGATCCAGAGTACCGGGCTCGGAAGCCAGGCAAACGTCCAGGGTGGTGAAGTTCTTCACGTTCATGAAGTACTTGTAGCCCAGAGGGTTGGAGAAGAAGCCCTGGATGGAGGGATCGATCATGTACAGATCGGTGTAGAAGTACAGAGGAACGATGCAGCCGGTGGACATCAGGATGTCCTCAGCCATGTGCATCATCTCGTAGCGCTTATCATTGTCGGTGCAGGCCTTGATGGTGGAGATCAGCACGTCGTAGGTCTCAGCCCAAGTGCCGTTCTCAACCTTGATGTCGTAGCCCAGACCGGTCAGGTCGAGGTTGTACATCTTCAGGTTTGCGTGGTCGCCCTTACCGAACTGAACGTCATTGTTACCGGATGCGGAAGTCCACATATCCAGGAAGCAGATGGGATCGTTGTAGTCAGCGAGCCAGCCATTACGAGCGATGGAGTAGTCACCGTTCTTACGGGTCTCCAGGAAGGTACCCCACTCCTGGTTCTCCAGGTTCATGGTAATACCAACGTTTGCAAGAGCAGCCTGCAGGTACTCACCGATAGCCTTGTGGCCCTCGGAGGTGTTGTAGAGATAGGTCATCGTGGGGAAATTGGAGATCTTGCCGTCGTTCTTGCTGTCGTTGTTGTCGGTCTTCTTATCGCAAGCGAACAAGCTCATCAACATGATAGCCGCAAGAACCAGTGCGAGAAACTTTTTCATGTCTTTTCTTTCCTTTCAAAATTTGTGATTTATCATAGTTTTCCCGAGAAGTATTGCACACCATCCCGAGAAAGCTGTGAACGAAATAAAGGGGGTGCGCCTTGCCGCGCGAGGGATTAGTTCACATCCTCGGCATGGTGGCAGGCGACGAAGTGGCCCTTGGACAGCTCACGGAACTCAGGCATAGACTCGGCGCACGCGTCCGTTGCATGGGGGCAACGGGTGCGGAAGGGGCAACCCGAGGGAGCATTCAGGGGGCTGGGGATATCGCCCTCCAGCGCGATACGGCGGTTGGCGCGCGCGACCACGGGATCGGGCACGGGCACGGCGGACATCAGCGCCTTGGAGTAGGGGTGCAGGGGGTGGTTGTAGATCTCGTCGGCGTCAGCCAGCTCGACCATCTTACCCAGATACATGACCGCGATGCGGTTACTGATGTGGCGGACGACGAGAAGGTCGTGTGCGATGAAGAGGTAGGACAGGCCGAGTCGATCCTGCAGCTCGTCAAACATATTGATGACCTGCGCCTGAATGGACACGTCCAGCGCCGACACAGGCTCGTCGCAAACGATGAAATCGGGGTTGATGGCCAGTGCTCTGGCGATACCGATACGCTGACGCTGACCGCCCGAGAACTCGTGCGCGTAGCGCGCGGCGTGCTCGCTGTTCAGTCCGACGCTGCCCATCAGCTCGAGGATGCGCTCCTCGCGCTCCTTGCGGCTTTGGTACATCTTGTGGATGTCCAGAGGCTCACCGATGATGTCCGACACCGTCATACGGGGGTTGAGGGAGGAGTAGGGATCCTGGAAGACCATAGCGGCCTTCTTGCGGAAGGCCTTGACCTCCTGCGGAGTTCTGACCTCCTGCCCTTGGTAGAAGATCTGCCCCGCGGTGGGCTTGTAAAGGTGGAGCAGGGTGCGTCCTACCGTGGTCTTACCGCAACCCGACTCGCCGACAAGGCCCAGCGTTTCGCCCTTCCTGATGGAGAAGGAAACGCCGTCCACCGCCTTGAGGGGCTTGGTCTTGAAGCCGCCTACGTTGATGTTGAAATACTGCTTGAGGTCGCGAACCTCGATCAGCGGGGTGTCCGCACCCGAAGTGGCGGCGGTATTGAGGTTCTTTTCTTTCAGATCACTCATGTGCCTCGCCCTCCGTTTCCTTGTTATCCGTTCCCGCGCACAGCTCCATAGAGCCGTCTTCCACGCCCATCTTGACGTTCATCCAGCAGGTCGCACGGTGATTTTCGTTAATATCCATCGGCTCGGCACACTGGTGCAGGCAAATCTTCATGGCCGCGTCGCAACGGGGCGCGAAGGGACAGCCTGCGGGCATATTGAGCAGGTCGATGGGGGTACCCGTGATGGGCTGCAGGGGGGAGCCGTCGCTGTCCACCGTGGGGATGGAGCGCATCAGACCCTTGGTGTACTCGTGGCGGGGGTTGTAGAAGATCTCGTCGGCCGTTCCCTGCTCGCAGATGGAGCCTGCGTACATGACGATGACCTCGTCGCACATCTGGGCCACGACGCCGAGGTCGTGGGTGATCATGATGATGGCCATGCCCAGCTCCCTTTGCAGAGAGCCCATGAGCTCCAGGATCTGTGCCTGGATGGTCACGTCGAGCGCCGTGGTGGGCTCGTCGGCAATGAGGATATCGGGCTCGCAGGCGAGCGCCATCGCAATGACGATACGCTGACGCATACCGCCCGAAAACTCGAACGGATACTGCTTCATGCGCTTCTCGGGCTCGTTGATATTGACGAGTCGGAGCATTTCCACAGCGCGCTCGTACGCCTGCTTCTTGTTACGGTTGGTGTGAAGAAGAATGGCCTCGGTCAGCTGATGACCGATGGTGTAGGTGGGGTTGAGCGAGGTCATGGGGTCCTGGAAAATGATGGACACCTTGTTGCCACGCACCTTACGCATCACGCGCTCGCCCGCGCCCACCAGCTCCTGCCCGTCCAGCTTGATGGAGGAATCGGGGTGGATGACAGCGGTGTTTGCGAGGATCTGCATGATGGAGTACGCCGTGACCGACTTACCCGAGCCCGACTCGCCCACGATACCGAGGACCTTGCCGTGCTCCAGGTTAAAGGACACGCCGTTGACTGCCTTGACTTCACCTGCGTGGGTAAAGAAGGAGGTGCGCAGGTTTCTAACTTCTAATAAAGCCATAGAGCAACTCCTTTATTTTAGTTCTTGAGCTTGGGGTCAAACGCGTCGCGCAGGCCGTCACCCAGCAGGTTCAGGGACAGCACGATCAGCGAAATGACGATAGCGGGGATCACCAAGCGATAGGGATAGGACTCCAGACCGTTGAGCGCGTCGGACGCCAGCGAGCCCAGCGAGGGCATGGGGGCGTTGACACCCAAACCAAGGAAGGACAGATAGCTCTCAGTGAAGATGGCGCTGGGAATCTGAAGTGCGGTGGAAATGATGATAACGCTGATGCAGTTGGGTACGAGGTGCTTGCGGATGATCCAGCCGCTCTTGGCGCCCGACGCCTTGGCGGACAGCACGTACTCCTGCTCGCGCAGAGAGAGGATCTGACCGCGGATCAGACGGGACATGGACACCCAGTAGAGCAGTCCAAACACCACGAACAAGCTGATCATGTTACTGCCCAGCGCCTCAAGGATGGTTCCCTCAATGACGCCGCCCAGCACCTGCTTGAGCACGGTGGCGAGCAGAATGACCATCAGCATATCGGGCAGAGAGTAGATAATGTCAACGATTCTCATGATGACGAGGTCAACCATACCGCCGCAGTAGCCCGCGATGGAGCCAACCAGCATACCGATGATGAGCACGATGATGCTGGCGAACAGACCGACGGCGAGGGACACACGCATACCGTAGACCACGCGGATGAGGTAGTCACGGCCGTGCTGGTCGGTGCCGAAGAAGTGGGGGAACACGCTCTCGGTTTCACCCACGTAGCCCTCCAGATACACGACGTGGTATCCGTCGGGGGCCGCGATAACGGCCGCGTCGCCCGCGGAGCGGACGGCCTTGCCAAATCCCGTGGTATCCCAGATCCAGTCGGTAATGTCCTTGGCGTCCTTAAAGGTCTTGGGGCTGACCTTCTCGCTCTCGGAATACTCTACCTTGAGGAAGGCGTTGGGACTCTCAGTGGTATCGTGCGACTTGAGCGCCTCGAAGGAGGCGGTGCTGCCGTCGCTCGCCTGGAACTCGGCGAGAATGGCCTCGGCGCGGGTCTTGGCGGCGTTCACCAGCGTCTGATCGGTAACGGAGGTGCCCTCCATGGGCGCCTTGATCACGATCTCTCGGATGTTGGCCTTACCGAGGAGCTTTTCCTGCTCGGCGGTGCCGTACTGCATGGGCGCGAGGTTGTTATAGGATGCGTCCATACGGCCCAGACTATCCATGCCCAGCATCTGATCGTAGCCGTAGGGCCAGAAGAAGGGCAGAAGCACGCAGATCAGGGTGAGCAGAATGATGATGACAAGACTCAATGTGGCGATCTTGTTCTTCAGCAGGCGGCGCATACCGTCCTTGAAGAAGGTGGAGGAGGGGCGCATCTGCACCATATAGGCCTTTTCATCCGAGGTGGCGGGCAGGAAGGCTTGATCCACGTCGGTGTGCATGGTAAAAAATTTCTTTTTCACGGGGCTTTCCTCCTTTACTCCAGATTGATTCTCGGGTCAACGACCTTGTAGAGAATGTCGCCCACGAGATTCATGATGACGACCAGCGTTGCCAGCACGATGGTGGTACCCATGAGCAGCGGATAGTCGCGGTTGGTGATGCTGTTTACGAAGTCGCGGCCGATGCCGGGCACGGCAAAGATACGCTCAACAACCAGCGAGCCGGTAACGATGTATGCCAGCATAGGACCGAAATAGGTGATAACGGGGATGAGGGAGTTTTTGAGCGCGTGACCGAAGATGATCTTCACGCCCGACACGCCCTTGGCCTTAGCGGTGCGGATATAGTCCTGGCCCAGCACGTCCAGCATGGAGGAACGGGTCAGACGGGTGATATACGCGGTGGGGTACAGCGCCAGCGTGATGATGGGCAGAATGAGGCCCTTCGCCGTCTCGCCGTTTGCGGGCAGTATGCCCAGCATGGTTGAGAAGACCAGCAAGAGTATGGAGCCCATGATGAACGAGGGCATGGACACGAAGGCGGTGGTGACCACCATGATGATGCGGTCAATGAGCTTGTTACGGCGCAGAGCGGCCACCGAGCCCAGCACCACGCCCACGGCGAGTGCCGAGAAGGCGGCGATCAGACCCAGCTTGGCCGAGGTCTTCATACCGTCGCCGATAATATCAACCACGTCGCGTCCGCGCTGCTTGATGGAGGGGCCAAAATCAAATTTGGTCACAATGTCCTTCAAATAGGTAATGTACTGCTCGCCAAGAGGTTTGTCGAGTCCGTACTTGGCCTCCAGCGCCGCCTGTGCCGCAGGAGAGATGGCTTTCTCGCCGAGGAAGGGGCCGCCGGGCACGGCGTGCATGACGAAGAAGGTCACAGTAATGACGACCCAAACCGTCAGTATAGCCAGCAAAACGCGCTTTGCTATATAAAAGAGAGTTTTGGTGTTCATACGTTCAAGCATTCCTTTCTGATGTGTCTGATGCGCTCTGCTCTCCGCCCCGCCGAAAAGCAAAACGGCAGAACGGTATCGGGCTCCTGCAAATGAGCATAGAACCTCATTCTTCATAGATAGTATATAGTATAGCACAAATCCATCTCTTTTGCAAGGACTATTTCCGTTTTTTTTAATTTTTTTGAAATAAATTTTTGTTTTTCCTGCATATCTCTGCCACATTTACGAAAAAATCCCCTTTTGGCAAACGCCAAAAGGGGGATTTGAGCGCTATATATCACCGAGCCGCGCGTCTGCGCCAAAGTGTGACCGCGGCAACGCACGCTGCCGAAAGCGCCAGCGCCGCAGCGTAGGGTATGTACTTAATCAAGGGAGAAATGCCGTAAGACCCGTTGCCCATACGCAGCACGTATCGGGCGAACATGAACTCCTGCAAGGCGGTATGCTGCTCCGCCGCCCTTTGCTGAATCATGACAATAACCGAAAAAGCGGCCGAGAGAAGATGATATTTGTTTTTCAGCGCAAATATCGCCAAAAGCACTGTCACAAGGCACAAGGCCGCGACCGACAGAACGCACAGAACGGCCAACGCGTTGATATTGGCAAAGCTGAACTCGAGCTTAAACATCACAGACCCGTCGGCTTTCGTTTGGGAGGTCAGCCTGCACATAGCGGCGTATGCCGACCGAAGCAGTATGTACGAATAGTAAACAGACCCGATCAAAAAGAATATCGCAGAAATAAGAGAAACGATCCTCGCGCACGAGGGCATCCCCTCGCCTGTCAGCTTCTTTTTCATGTCATACCCTCCTTTGCCGCGTTAGCATGCTGACGTGGTGTTGCGGGCGCACCGCCCGCCTCACGTTCATGATAGCATAACTTTACAGATATGTCAACCGCTTCACCCGATTTTTCAAATTCGGATTTGTGCCTGCGGCACAGCTTTGGCTCGGGGTAGGTGCCTACCATATCCCCCGATGGAAAAGTGGTTTTCAAATTTGGATTTGTCGAGCAGGGGTTTCACCCCTGCACCCCACCAGAACCCTTTTTGCAAAAAAGGGTTCTGGACTCCCAAAAACCTTAAAAAACATATATTTCAAAACGCTTTTTTAAATATATTTTTGAAGGTTCTTGAGGGGGTTCGGGGGAACTTCTTGCAAGAAGTTCCC
>CAJGEA010000069.1 GCA_904502015.1 uncultured Clostridia bacterium
AACGGCTTCGCCGCCCTTGACACCGCCGTCAGCAGATGCTCGCGAGCAAATAAGCGGAGCGTAGCCGCT
The DNA here is from genome assembly GCA_904502015.1 of uncultured Clostridia bacterium. Classification (GTDB taxonomy): domain Bacteria; phylum Bacillota; class Clostridia; order Oscillospirales; family CAG-272; genus CAMEON01. The sequence continues at coordinate 70 of CAJGEA010000069.1, forward strand.
CCATTGCCGAGCTTCGGCACATAACTTCATTTTTCACAGAGACGAATTTGCGAAAAATACTTGACAGTACCCTATTGCCAATTGCTTTATGGATACTTTTGCTCGGGGGAGCGTCTGAACATTCCGCACTTTTAAGGAAAAAACCCCACTAATCCGCCCCCGCAAAGAAGGTTCAAATTAGTGAGGTGTGGCCTACCCGAAAGGATGCTGAACCTCCGCGAGAGATATGCTACACCGGACACAGCGAAAGGCAAAAAATCGGGCTTGTCTTTATTTGCCAATCTGAATAGAAAAACCTTACTAATTCGTTCACAATTCGTTTGGAATTTCGAACGTTCGAATTAGTAAGGTTTGGTCGAAGTGACAGGACTCGAACCTGCAGCATCTAGCTCCCAAAGCTAGCGCGCTACCAATTGCGCCACACCTCGATGTGTGAAAAATATTGAATTTTACGTGGATTTTTGTAAGTGGTCAAATCTGTGGTCAGACAGCTTTTTTGTTTTGGTTTTGAGAAAGAGAATGTGCGGAAAAGTCAATGTTTACAAGGGTTTTCAAGCCTTTGGAAAACCTGCGACCGAAAACCGCCTGCATGCTCCCAAAGCTAGCGCGCTACCAATTGCGCCACACCTCGATGTGTGAAAAATATTGAATTATACGTGGTTTTTTGTAAGTGGTCAAATCTGTGGTCAAGCCTCTTTTCAAGGGGCTTTTTTGTTTCTCTGAATGAGTGAAAAGTTCAGCATTTACAAGGCTTTTCAGCGTTTTCTGCTTCGAGATACCTTGGGGCGGTGTCTTGCTCCCAAGCGCCGAGCGAAGCGAGGAGGCGCGCATACCAAATGCGCCACACCTCGATCGACACCTTAATATTATAGCAAAAAAGTGTGAGTTTGTCAAGAGAAAACCGCAAATCGGGAAGGAAAATGAATATAAAATGAACCAATGGGGCGCACCGTGTAGGTAACACAGTGCGCCCGTTGGGTTATTGGTGTGAAATTGGTGTTCTTGTATCGGACAGAGGGCGGGTCACAGCCGATATGTGGCGCAAAATGTCCGATGCCGTGAGGCAGTATTCGCCCACCGTGTCGGCGGCGGCATCGCCTGCGGCCGCGTGTAGGTAGACCGCCGCCGCTGCCACGTCGTGCAGGGAGAGGGTGCGTGCGTTCAGGTCGGCGCGTCGTTGAGTGGCAATCGAACCGGCAATGCCTGCCAGCACGTCGCCGCTGCCTCCCGTGGCCATGCCTGCGTTGCCCGCGGCGCAGATGGAAAGACGACCGTCGGAGGAGGCGATGACGGTGTGCGCATCCTTGAGGATCACGGTCACCCCGCGAGCCTGCGCCAGCGCGCGCGCGGTGGTTACGGGATCATGCAGAACGTCCGCCACGGTGGTGCGGCACAGTCGCGCCATCTCGGCGGGGTGAGGCGTGAGGATCACCTGCTTTTTCGGAGAGGAGAGCAGGGCGGTATCCCACAAGTCGGGGTGTCGGGCGAGCAGATTGAGCGCGTCGGCATCCAGTACGACGGGAACAGAACCGTCTGTGGCGACGTGCTCCAGCACCGTTCCCAGTACGTCGAGGGATGCTTGTGACGTGCCCAGCCCACAACCAACCGTCAGCCCATCGGCGCGCATAACGGCGCATGCTATATCCGTAAGGGATGGTCGGTTGCCGTCATAGGCGGATACGATGGCCTCGGGCAGAGCGGATTGCAGAACGATACGGTTGTCGGCAGGAGTGAGAATCTCCACAAGTCCCGCGCCCGTCCGTAGGGCGGCCGAGGCGGCGAGATGGGCGGCACCGCTCATGCCTACCGAGCCGCATACGCAGAGGATTCGTCCATACGTCCCCTTATGGGAACGGCGGCGGCGCGGGGGCAGGGCAAGGCGGAGGGTTCGTTCGTCTGCCAAAGTGGCATAGGGGGGATCGGCGAGAGAGAGGTCAATGCCAATGTCGCAGACAGCGATGCGCCCGCATACGTTTGCGCCCTCGCCAAGGAGCAACCCCGCTTTGAGGGCTTGCATGGTCACAGTGGCGCGAGCAGGCAGGACTGCGCCCGTCACAGCCCCCGTGTCGGCGCACAGCCCCGAGGGAATATCCACCGCAAGGGTGGGGAGCGCGGATCGTGCGGCGGCATCCAGCAGAAGGGCGATCTCGCCCTCAACGGGACGACTGATGCCAATGCCGAATACGGCGTCAACAATGACCGATGCCTCGGCAAGATGCACGAGGATGGCCTCTCCCGTGACCACCGAAAGGCTCGCATCTACTGCCAACCGATATTGGCGGGCGCACTCCACACTCATTTTGCCTTCGTCGGGCATGAGGCTATTGGTCAAGGGACCTGCGTAGCCGATCAACACCGAACGGCGCTCACCCATAGAGCCATCCGCAAGGAAACGAGCGGCGGCAAAGCCGTCGCCGCCGTTGTTGCCGTTGCCGCAAAGGACGAGGATAGTTCCATCGGGGAAATCGGTGGGATGACCGAGCAGGTAACGAGCGACACCACGCGCGGCTCGCTCCATCAAAATTTGGGAGGCGATCCCCAGATCACGGATGGTATATTCGTCACAGTCGCGCATCTGCGCGGCGGTCAGAATGGGTGCGGACATAGAAATCTCCTTTCCCGAACGTTGGTTTTACTGTTGTGGAACGACCGCGAAAAAAACCAGATCCTCGGTCGAATCGTTGATCATTTGGTGGAAACTGCCCTTGGGGCAGTAGTGACAAAGCCCGGGAGCGATGCGTTCCTCATGGCCGTCCAGTATCATTTTGCCGTGCCCCGACAGAAAGTAGATGACCTCGCAGGAGGTGTCGTGGCAATGCTCGCCGATGGTGTGCCCGGGGGCGAGCCTGCCCCGCAGGATGCGGCAGAGTCCGTCACCGCTCATGGCGGCGACCAGTTCACCCTCGCCTCCCTTGAAGTTTGGCAGATGGGTTTCGGGTATCGCATTGAAATCGATCATAAAAACTCCTTTACGGTATGGTATCAACTGCCCATAAGCGATCCCGCACGCGCGCCGATGGCATCCAGCAGAATGTCGGACTCGCAGAAGGGCAGGCGGCGGATGCCAACGAGCTGGTAACGTTCGTGCCCCTTGCCCGCAAGCAGGACAACGTCACCCTCCTCGGCCAGCTCCACCACGCGGCGGATGGCCTCTTCTCGGTCGGGGACGCAGAGGCGGGGGCAGGCATCGGCAGGGAAGGCGGCGTCGATTTCCGCGATGATGGCGTCGGGGTCCTCGCGGCCGGGATTGTCCGAGGTCAGAATGCAGAGATCCGCGCGGTATGCCGCCGCCTCGGCAAGCTGGGCACGGCGCTCGAAGGTGCGGTCGCCCACCGAGCCAAAGAGACAGATCAAGCGGCGCGGATTGTACTCACGAAGCGCGTCCAGAATGGCCGCCATGCTGGCTCCGTTGTGGGCGTAGTCGATGATAAAACTCACGTGAGGCAGGGCAGGGTGGTGGATGGTTTCAAACCGCCCCGTAATGACCGCCGATGCCAGCGCCGTGAGTGCTACGGCAGGCTCTACGCCGAAGCGGTCGCAGGCTACTGCCAGCGCGCAGAGCGCGTTTTGCACATTGAAACGCCCGGGAAAGGGGAGAAAATGATGTCCCTCCAACGCCTGACCGTGGCGGGTGCAAGTGAAGCTGACGCCCATCCGTCCCGCCTCGCGCACGGGGCGAATGTCATCGGCACGCCAATCGGCGATCCAATCGGCGTCGGGACGGTTGCCCAGCCGCAGGCGCACCACGGGGGCGTTGATGCCTTCGATCATATCCTCGGCGGCGGGATCGTCGGCGTTGACCATGATGCAGGAGGCGTTGTAGTCGGTCAGCAGGGTGCGCTTGCACGCTTTGTAGTGCTCAAAATCGGGGTGCTCCACGCCGCCGATGTGGTCGGGGGAGAGGTTGGTAAAGAGGCAGGTGTCAAAGGTCAACCCCCGTACTCGCCCCATCCAGAGTGCCTGCGAGGACACCTCCATCACGCAGACCGTTACGCCGTGATCCAGCATGGCGCGCAGATGGTGGTAGATCTCCACGCTCTCGGGCGTAGAGTTGGCGGTTTCGATACGTCGGTCAAGGAAATGAATGCCGTTGGTGCCGATGTAGCCCGTAGGGATGCCAGCCGCCGTCAGGAGGGATTGCATGAGCAGGGCAGAGGTGGTTTTGCCCTTGGTGCCCGTCAGACCGACGAGGCGCATTTCGCGCTCGGGGTGGTTGTAGAACGCCGCCGCACAATCGGCCAGAGCCGTTCGGCTGTTGGGGACGGCGTACTGTACCGCGTCGTCGGGAAGATCCTCTACAATGTGCTCCACGATAAAGGCGCGACAGCCCTGGCGGTACGCGCCCATGGCGAAGCGGTGCCCGTCAGCAATTTTGCCTGTCAGACAAAAGAAGAGTGAGTCCATGACTGCACGGCGTGAATCATAACAGAGCATGGTGATGGGGGCTTCGGGGGAGGGTGTGCCCTTGACTATGGCGGCGTTGGGCAGAGCGGCGATCACGTCACCGAGCGGTTTTCTCATGGTAATTTCTCCTTTGGGGCATGGGATCATTCACGGATGGGGGAAAAAGGCACCGCGGACGGTGCCTTTTGTATGGTTTTTGTCAATCGGCCGAGAAGCGGTACACCGTGGTGTAGTCGTAAACCTCACCGGGGCGGAGTACGCAATCGGTAAAGTCGGGGTTGCCTTGGTGCTGGACGCTGCCCGACATATTCTGGGTTTCCAGGCATACGGCGGTCTGGGTGCGCTGCTGGAGTCCGCCCTTGAGGGGGAACAGCGGGTTCTTGAGGAAGTTGGCGGAGTAGAACTGCACGCAGGGCTGGTTGGTCAGCACCTCCATGCGGCGCCCCGATACGGGCTCGTACAGCACACCGCGCAGGATTACCTCGCCTCCTGCGGTGTTTCTCCAATCGGTGAAGTTGAGGCAGTGATCGTAGCCGCCTGCCAGGCGCAGGGGCTCGTAATCCGCGAAGAAGTCGCGGCCGATGGCCTTGGGCGCGCGGAAATCCATGGGCGTGCCGTCCACGGGGCGAACCTCACCCGTGGGGATCAGCGCACCGTCGGTTACCACAAAGGACTCAGCATCGAGGCACAGCTCATGGCCGAGGATGGAACCCGAGGCGTAGCCGCCGAGGTTGAAGTAGGCGTGGTTGGTGAGATTCAGGGGCGTTGCCTTGTCGGTGACGGCCTCGTAGCGGATGGACAGGGAATTGGTGTTGTCCAGCGTGTAGGTCACGGTTACGTCGAGGTTGCCGGGGTAACCCTCGTCGCCGTCGGGGGAGCGGTAGGTCAGCACCAGACGGCAGGCTTTGTCGTCAACGGCAAACTCTTTCACGCCCCAAACGACGTAGCTCATGCTGACCTTGCCGCCGTGGAGGTGGTTCTCGCCGTCGTTGATGTAGAGCTTGTCGTACACCTCACCGTCCAGCTCGAAGCGGCCGCCCGCGATACGGTTGGCGACACGGCCCACCAGCGCGCCGAGATAGCCGTCGGCGGTTTCGTAGTCGCGGAGAGAGTCATAGCCCAGCACCACGTCCAGCATCTTGCCGTTGCGGTCCGGAGCGATCAGGCTGACCACCGTGCCACCGAAATCAGTGATGCTGACGGTCACGCCGTTATCATTCTTCATGGTGAAAAGGGAAGCGGTGGTACCGTTGAGGGTTACGCCATAAAATTGCTGATGGATATGCATGATCTTGATCCTCCGTTATGTATCGTATCCGTTGGGATTCTTGGTCTGCCAGTTGTCGGCGTGGCGGCACATATCGTCAAGGCTGTATTGGGCGCGCCAGCCGAGGATGTTTTCAGCCTTTTGGGGGTCGGCGTAGCAGGCGGCAATGTCACCCGCGCGGCGCTCCACGATGCGGTAGGGAACGCTTCGTCCCGTAGCTGCCTCGAACGCTTTGACGATGTCCAGCACCGAGTAGCCCGTACCCGTGCCTACGTTGAAGCACTCGACGGCGGTTACCTTGCGGGCGCGTTGGAGCGCCTTGAGGTGGGCCTGCGCCAGATCCACCACGTGGATGTAGTCGCGCACGCCCGTGCCGTCGGGGGTGTCGTAGTCGTCACCAAAGACCTGCAGGAATGCACGCTTGCCGGTTGCCACCTGGGTGACGTAGGGGAAGAGGTTGTTGGGAATGCCGCAGGGATCCTCGCCGATCAGACCCGAGGGGTGCGCGCCCACAGGATTGAAGTAGCGGAGAATGCTCACGCTCCACTCCGTGTCGGCGCGGTAGAGGTCGGTAAGGATGCGTTCGATCATTTGCTTGGTCTCGCCGTAGGGGTTGGTGGTGAGTCCGCGAGGGGCGGTTTCGGGGATCGGCACCGAGATGGGATCACCATATACCGTGGCCGAGGAGCTGAACACGATGCGCTTGACGTCGTGCTTTTGCATGACGCGGCAGAGCGTCAGGGTGCTGATCAGATTGTTCTGGTAGTAAAGCAGGGGCTTGGCTACCGATTCGCCGACCGCCTTGAGTCCTGCAAAATGGATGCAGCTCTCAAGATCGGGGTTTTCCTCAAAAATGCGCTCCATGGCGGCCTCGTCGCAAAGGTCGGCCTCGTAGAAGCGGGGGCGAACGCCCGTGATGGCCTCGATGCGATCCAGCACAACGGGCTTGCTGTTGCAGAAATTATCCACGATCACGCAGGTCTCCCCCGCGCCGATCAGCTCAACGACGGTATGCGAGCCGATAAAGCCCGTACCGCCCGTAATCAGAATAGACATAGCAATCTCCATTCCGCCGCCATGCGGGTCGCAATGCGGCGATAAAATACTGATAATGAATATAAATGCCTGCCACCCGCCGTTTTGCGGATGGGCAGGCATGGTAGTCGGGACTTACGCCCAGAGATGCTCGGGGTACTCGCCCTTGGCGATCAGCTCCTGCAGGGAAGCGACCACCCAAGGCTTATCCTCGGGGTAGGTCACGCCGAACCACTCGGACTCGGTGGGGTATACGCGCACGTCGCACGTACCGGCCTGCATGAAGGTGTTGATGGAGATGGGGAGCAAGCTCTCAGCCTTCTGAGGATTGGGCGCGTCGGAGAGACGGGACATGAACACCTCAAAATCAGCGTTAAGCAGGTCAATGGTCTCGGCGGTCAGACCCCAGCAGTTCATGGAAACCACGGTGTCGCCGGCAAGGTCGATCCACTCCTCGTTCTCATCGAGGAACGCGGCGTCGTCGCCTACCTTCTTGATCTTCAGACGCTCCACAATGGAGGTCAGCATACCGTCCTCGTCCACGGTGCAAACGCCGCGAGAGCAGGTGCCCTTATCGGTTAGTGTGTTCTTGACCTTAAAGCCGATGGCACAGCAGTGGTTGATACCGTCAGCAGCGATCTCGCCGCTCTCCAGCTTGGCCAGGTGCGCGCCCAGCTTCTCAAAGGTGTTGCGGCCGTAGAAATCGTCGGCGTTGATCACGCCGTAGGGCTCCTTGACGATGCCGCGAGTCGCGCGGATGGCGTGGGTGGTGCCCCAGGGCTTCTCGCGTCCCTCGGGGATTTCGTAGCCTGCGGGGATGTCGGTGAGATCCTGGAATGCGTATTCGACCTGAATCTTGCCCTCAACGCGCTTGCCCACGGTGTCGCGGAACGCCTCGTAGTTCTCCTTCTTGATGATGAAGACCACCTTATCAAAGCCCGCGCGGATGGCGTCAAAGATGGAGTAGTCAATGATGAAGTTGCCGTCGTTGTCGACGGGGTCGATCTGCTTAAGACCGCCGTAGCGCGAGCCCATGCCCGCAGCGAGAATTACCAGAGTCATAGATATGTACCTCCAAAAATATAGAGTTTTAGTGTTTTTTGACCGCCTTGGGGCGGTGTGAAAAATCTTCTTATATTATACAATATCTTAGCCTATTTTTTAGGCTCTTTTTTGATTTTTTACAAATTGTTAACACAAAAAAGAACCATGCTCTGCCGCCCGCTGCCCAAACCCTATTGCCAAAGCGCGGGAAATGGGGTATAATAGTTCCATTCCGTGCCACGGAGGTACAACCCACATGATCAAAAAGGAATTTCTTTACCGCATTTTCTCCCGTATTCCCGTAATTGATACCAATCGCCTGACCCTACGCAGTATGCGAGTGGCAGATGCCCCCGATATGTACGCCTACGCCTGCCGTCCCTCGGTGACCGAGTACTTGACCTGGTCGCCTCACGAGAGCATTGAATGCACGCGCGAGTATCTTGAATATATCGGTCAGCGCTACCGCACGGGGGATTTTTACGATTGGGCGGTCATCTGCCGCGCCGACGGGCACATGATCGGCACGTGTGGGTTCACTTCGATCAACTGCCAGTCCGAGTCGGGGGAGATCGGATATGTGCTCAATCCCGCCTATCACGGGCAGGGCTACGCTACCGAGGCGGCTCGCGCCGTTATGCGTTTTGGCTTTGAGGAGCTGGGACTGCATCGTATCGAGGCAAAGTATATCGAGGGCAACGAGGCCTCCCGACGCCTCATGGAGCGGGTGGGCATGACCTTTGAGGGATATGCGCGTGATTCCATGAAGATCAAAGGGAAGTTCCGCACCATCGGCACGTGTGCCATTTTGCGGGATGAGTTTGAAATGAAGTGATACATGGAAAGGCGGACGGTTTGCGAGACTTCTCATAAGGATGTTGTCGTAACATGGTAGGGGCGAACTGTGTTCGCCCGCGGGAGACCGCAGGTCTCTCCTACGGGCACACACATAAATTTCGGCAGAGATGTTGTTTTCTCTGCCGATTTGTGTTATAATGGAACTACCGAAAAGCCTTCCTCTGGGAGGAAGGTGGCACGGCGTAGCCGTGACGGAAGGAGCCTGCGTGCCTTGAGGTTTGTGGTAACTTCATTGTAACGCACTCTCCCTCACCCGACTTCGTCGGGAGCTCCCTCCCGGAAGGAGCCTTTGACATAGGCACATCGTGCGCTTCTTTTTCTTCATTGTTTCTCCACCGGCAGAGCCTCTTTTGAACCACGCGACGCTTCGCTGCGTTTTCGGTATACAAAAATAGCGAGGATGCCGATTTTGGCATCCTCGCTTTGCTTTTAGCTTTATACGGGAATCTTAAGAACGATCTTCTTCATC